>JACSRQ010000082.1 GCA_014879675.1 Ignavibacteria bacterium | reverse complement strand
GTCGGCAGCGTCAGATGTGTATAAGAGACAGAAATTAAAGAGATTGATTCAAAGATAAAGATAAATCTTTCTTCTGTCACCAACGAGTATAATCTATCCCCAATTAACAACAAAATAATTTCAGAGCAGTTTAATAGAGACAATACTAAGTTAATTTATGTTTTACAAAGTGAGTTAGGGGATATTTTATCGCAGGCCATAAGAATTAAAAATATTTGTTATGATGTAGACAATAGTAATCTCTTTTTTAAAGTTTATATTTATGTTTTAACATTCGCCAATAACGAAGAAACTGAAGATTTTTTGAAATGTCTAAAGAAATTTCTTGAGAAATTTCATGAACTAAAAATGGATCACATTACAGAAAGCATGGCTAAAAAAATTCTAGATAAATCCGCATTACCATATGATTTTTTTAATGGTGCAGGCTTTAAAGAATCAATATCATCCTGCATTGAACAAGAAGTTTTAGATGTAAGGGTTGGGAAAAAGCTGGTAAATGATGTCGAGTCTTATTTCAATTATCCAAAAACATTTACAGCAAAAGTAGTTTAATAAATTGTCGTTTTGAATTATCAGCATTCCCCCCCGTTGTTGGTGCTTGACTGCTTTTGCACTTTCTCCCCAACATTAATTCCGTGTTCCCGCATGTTTTGCCAATCCTGCGCACTACTGCTAAAGCAGTCAAGAAAGCAGGCAGTGTAGAGTGGAGTTAAGAGTCATCTTCGCCTGTGGCTCAGTTATGGTTTGGGGGATTCCCGGCTGCTGCGGTCAGGGGAGGCAGTCCGGCGGCCATACAGATCTCTGTTTAGCGCACAAAACTTGCCATTTTCTATTATTTGCTCTCACTCCTTTACCGGTGCCGGATATTAATGGGTTATCGGTGATTGAGGTCTGGATTCCTGATGTGTCGGGTCGGTTTGGACTTACACAGAAAAAGTTAAGTTTTCCGATTATATTTGTTAAATACATTATGAAACAGGAACAAATAAAGGATCTATTCGAAAAATTTGAGTCAACCCGTTTTGAAACCGAGGGTGTTGAATACTGGAGTGCCCGGGAGTTGCAGATCATATTCAATTATTCTGATTGGCGTAATCTTGTAAGGGTTGTGGAAAAGGCAAAACAAGCCTGTAAAAATGCAGGCGAAGATATTGGTGATCATTTCGTTGATATCACCAAAATGATAGAGCTTGCTAAAGGCGCTCAAAGAGAAGTTGAAGACTATGCATTGACACGATATGCATGTTATTTAATTGCTCAAAACGGTGATTCAGCTAAATCTGAAATTGCATTTGCGCAAACCTACTTTGCTCTCCAAACCAGGAAACAGGAGTTAATAGAGCAAAGACTTCTTGAAACCGAAAGAGTTATTGCCCGGGAAAAGCTGATGAAGTCCGAAAAGAAACTCTCAGGCATTATCTATGAACGTGGCGTTGATGATAAGGGTTTCGCAATTATAAGGTCCAAAGGAGATCGGGCTTTGTTTGGCGGACATAATACCTCAGATATGAAAACGAGACTTGGCGTTCCGGCAAAACGTCCGCTTGCAGATTTCCTCCCAACCCTGACAATTAAAGCAAAAGATTTTGCTACAGAGCTTACCAGCCATAATGTTATTGATAAAGATCTACAAGGAGAAAAAAGCATTGAAAAAGAACATGTAGATAATAATCTTGAGGTAAGGAATATCCTCATAAAAAGAGGGGTGAAACCCGAAAATCTTTCAACCGAAGAGGACCTTCAAAAAATAAAGCGTAAGCTTGATAGTGATGAAAAAAAAGTATTGAAAGATACCAAAAAGCTTAAGAAGAAGAAGAAATAGATTAATAATTAAACACCGTTGTTGCTGCCATGACTGCCAAAGCGGTTTTAGCGCAGTGTAGCATCCCTGGATTCTCAGAAGATACTCGTTCCACGAAATAGGCTCTTACTAAGAACATACGTTTAGCTGATACAATGAAGCAAGAAGGTTACAATTGACCTGTATTCGTGGCACGAGGGATTTAATCTTCGGCTGCATGCAATTACCCCCTTGTGTTCCCACTGATCCCGCTATGTTAAAGTGCTGCGGGACTGCAAAAAGCGCAGCAGGGGGAAATGAACTGGCGACTCAGCACTCAATACACTCTACACACTCAATACTCGATACACTCAACGCGCTCTCCATGCTTCGACTGCCTGCAACTACCCCCTTGTGTTCCCATCTGCCGGGGCAGATCTACGACGTGCCGGGGCAGTCCTACGGCCTTCCAGGGGGAAATGAACTATCCGCTCGCCACTCTATCACTTACAACTGCCGAAAGGCTCGGCGGGGGCGATAAAAGTCATGTTTTTAACTGATAGCTCTCATTTTTGATAGCTCTGTAAATTACTAATTTGCATATATGTTTTTTCCATATTCAGGGATAAAAACCGCTAACTTTTACATTATGGCCAATGGATAAATTGCGCGAGAAACTTCATATTCTGCAGCCAACCAGGCAAGCATTTCGCATTGTAAGGTGGTACCTGCTGTTCGGTTCCCTTTGGATATTTATAACAGACTATATCAACGAGATAAATGCTCACAACAATCTGGATGGCTTCTATTTTGAAGCTGCTAAAGGATTGTTCTTCGTGTTTGTAACGGGCCTGTTGTTTTTCCTTTTACTGAAACGGTATTTCAAATCTCTTCATACTGTTGTGAAACAGCATGAGGAAAGCGAAGAAGAGTTCCGCTCGCTCGCCGAAAATATTCACATTGGAATAACCAGAAGGAGAGCATCAGACGGTGTTTGTTTTTATGCAAATACCCGCGCAACTGACCTGCTTGGCGCAAGAATGAATATTCTTGAACCTGCCGGACTGCTTGGTTACAAACCGGGGGAAACACTCAGGCGAAAAGACATTGCGAAAATGGTGGAAGCTGCATTCCGGCGTGTTGTGGAAGAGCACAAAATGCAGTCGGTGGAATTTGAAGCATCCGGAAAGTTCATTTCAGGCAGGATGATCCCCGAGTTTGATAATGAGGGAAAACTGAAATCGGTTCTTTCATTCCTGATAGATGATACAGAGAGCAGAACGATCATCAGTTCTTTGAAAAAGTCAGAACATTTCAACCGCACGATGCTTGAATCATCACAGGGAATAATTTATATATTCGATATTGAAAGCAATAAGAACATATATTATAATAAAAGCCAGTATGAAATGCTTGGCTATAGTACGGAACAGGCTGAAAAGTTCAGCGCAGAACTTGCTATTTCAATTATACATCCCGATGATTCGCGGGAATATTTTGAAAATGGCATACCTGCCATAATGAAGCTGAAAGACGGCCAATATTTTGAAAACGAATTCCGCATTAAAGATGCATCGGGTAAATGGCACTGGTTTAAAACACGCGAGATGATCTTCAGCCGTTATCAAGACGGGCGTGCGTGTGAGATTCTGGGAACAGCATTTGAAATTACTGAAAGCAAAAAAATTCAGGCCGAGCTGATAAATAAAACTGAATATCTTAATGCTATTATTGAATCTTCTCCCATGGCAGTGTTTGATCTTGACAGGCAGGGAAGAGTAGCCGGAATATGGAATAAGTCTGCGGAAAAAATGTTTGGCTGGAAAGCAGAAGAAGTTATAGGTAAGGTACTGCCAATAGTTCCGGAAGATAAAATGGAAGAGTTCATGGATAACCTTAACCGCTCACTCAGCGGCGAGTTTATTTTGGGGAAAGAGCTAAACCGGGTAAACAAAGAAGGAAAGCCTGTGGCAATAAATATTTATACTTTCCCTTTAAGGAATACAGAAGGCGAAGTTGAAAGGATACTGGCGTATAATGAAGATATTTCCATAAAGCTTAAATATGCCGACGAAGTAAGATCGAACGCAGAGTACCTGGGACTGCTGAGCGAAACCGGCATGACCTCCAATGCGACAATAGATCCCCGTGAGATCTACCGGGTAAGCATTGATTCAATCCTGAAGATCATACGCGCGGATGCTGTTGTAGTATCTTCAGTATCCGATGACCGTAAATATATTGAGTGTGAAGCTGTTTGTATAGAAGGCGAAATGATAGAGCCGGAAGTTCTGCCGAAAATTGAGATAAGTAAGGCGGGCGGCGGGCCTCAATCTCAAGCCATACGGACCGGGAAGCCCCTGCTTATAAGGAACTGGGCGGAGAGCATAAGGCAGGCAAACTATTCTGTGTTTGTGGATACGGCCGGAAACCTGCGGGAAAATGAGGATGAATTCGGCAGCGGCTCAAGAAGCGGTATCATAATTCCGCTGAAACAAAAAGATATTGTGATCGGTGTACTCCAGGTACAGAACCTTGAATCGGATTCGTTTTCTGAAATGGATATGAAAAAGCTGGAGCCGTTTGCCGTTCTGCTGGCTTCATCAATGCAGCGAGCAAAGCTTTATCAAAGCCTGCAGGAAGAGTTCCGCGAGAAGACCAAAGCATACGGGCAATCACGGAAATACTACAGGGGAATAGAGCAAAGCCCCAATTCTATAGTTATCACAAATGCCCGCGGAGAAATTGAATATGTGAATCCATATTTCACCCGGCTAACGGGTTATACGCTTGAAGAAGCCGCAGGAAAAAATCCGAGTATGCTGCAATCAGGCCAAACATCCCGAAAGGTATATGAGGAAATGTGGCAAACCATTATGGGCGGAGAGGTATGGCTTGGCGAGTTCCTGAATATGAAAAAGAACGGCGAGCTGTACTGGGAATCGGCATCAATAGGACCGATATTTGACGCGAATGGAGCCATAACACATTTTATAGCGATCAAGCAGGATATAACCGAAAAGAAGAAGCAGGATAAGGCGCTTAAAGATACGCTTGAAGAAAAAGAGATAATGCTGAAGGAGATACACCACAGGGTGAAAAATAACCTTCAGGTAATTTCAAGTCTGCTGAACATGCAGGTTGAGCAATATACAAATCCGGAGGTACTTGAGGCGATCAACAGCAGCAGGAACAGGGTGAAGGCGATGGCGCTTGTACATGAGAATCTTTACCGCAGCTCAAATATTGGCAGAACATCAATGCGGGAATATGTAATGATGCTTGCGAAAAATATTTATAGCGCCTACGGAGTTTCATTTGAGCGTGTTAAGTTCAACCTCTCTACAGGCGGCATAGAGTTCGGGCTTGATACAATTATTCCGCTTGGGCTTATAATGAACGAAGCAATATCCAACTCGCTGAAACATGGATTTCCGCGTGAATTGCGCGGCGAGATAAATCTTTCAATTGAATGCCTTAACAGCAGGCAGGATATGACCGAAGCGGCAAAAAGCCCCCCGGCGGATTACCTTGAGTACATGCTAAGTGTTTCGGATAGCGGCATCGGGCTCCCGAAAGATTTTGATCCGGAAAAGACTAATTCACTTGGTATGACACTTATCACATCTCTTGCAGCGCAGCTTGATGGCGAGATAGATATCAGGAATAAAGTTGGCACCGAGATCCGGCTTACATTCAGGGAAGCAAAGTATAAGCCGCGCGTAAACGCGTAAAGTGAGAATCAATGCTTCATGTGCTAACAGGAATAATGCTCTTGAGTATTCGTGGCACGAGGGATTATGCAAGATTTACCCTATGGCTTCATGCCGATTACGGCGAACATGCGGCCGGAGAGGTGTTTATCCCTGCGGTAGGAGTGCAGATGCTCGCTGCTATCGAATGTGCAATAACTGCATCGCTCTATATTAGCTGCGTTCACGCCGGCAAGAATTAGCTGGTCGAAAACCATCTGGCCGGTATCAACAATAAATTTTCCCGCTGCACCCGGCTTGGGCGATGTGTATTCATCGGGAAACATCCCTGCAACATCTTCATCAACTTCGAAATTCTTTTTGCTGATTGCAGGACCCATGAACGCGATCAATCCCCCAGCATCACTTCCAAACTCCTCTTTCATTCTTTCAACCGTATTGCCTGCGATGTTTTTCTGAGTGCCTCGCCAGCCGGAATGTATATTAGCCAGAGCCATAGTGACGGGGTCATACAGCATTACAGGCATACAATCCGCGATACTTATTACCAGGTAGATATCTTTAACACCGGTTATCAGCGCATCTGTTTCGGGATAAAGTCCGGGTTTACTTACGCGCGTAATGTTTGCGCCGTGGACCTGGTTGGCATGCACGAGCTTGGATTCCGGAATGCCAAGTGTGCCGAAGAACAGCGCGCGGTTTTGGCGGATATTCTCTTTATCATCAGCAACACTAATGCTTAGATTATTGTAAAACGGCGGCTTGCCGCCAGGCTTGGTTGATATCCCATGTACGATGCCCGGAACTGCTGAGAGTATTTCGCTTTTAAGTATTTGCTGCAAAATTTCGTTCTATATTATAGTTAGTAATAAATGAAACCATCGCCAACAGTACAAGTAGATAGATGGCGGAATCATTTTTTATTTGTAATGTGGTAGATCTCTTCTGCTGCTTCGTTTTCTTTTTCCGCCGCCACCTCCCCGATAAAAAGAGTGTGATCGCCGGTTATAACAGTATTCACAAGCCTGCACTCCAGCCAGCCTAGGGCATTTTCCACAAGCGGTACATCAACTTTTTCGGCTTTGACCTTTCCCAGCCCGGTTAAGCTGAACTTATCATTGTTTCTGCCGGAGAGCTTTCCGCAGGCGAGCATTTGTTCTTCGTATTCTGCACCCATAAAATTTACAGCAAAACATCCCGAGGCTGAGATCATTTCAGATGAATAATTACCGCTCTCGAGAGAAATGCAGTATAGCTTGGGTGAAAAAGAAAGCGGCATATGCCAATCAACTGGCAGCACATTATCCTTTCCTTGAAGCCGGGATGTGATCAGCGCTACTCTGCGCGGTGAGAGATAGGCCGTACGCATATAATCGCCGATGGTATAGCTGTTATAAGCTCGTTTCATTTTGCCGGATATCTTTTTTATAACTTTCATTTTTTTACCATTTCAATTATGTAGTGATCGCTGAAGTTGCAAAAAAACCTGTTCCTGCGGCCCAGCTTTTCTGCCTGAAGCAATGCGGGCAGTAAAAAACTGATCTTCCCATACATGCCTTCAAGGTTATGCGGCGGAATGAAAATTCCGACCCCGGTAGCGCTGACTAGCGTGAAATTTTCCGCCAGTAACTTTTTCATTTCGCCGGGTGAACGCAGCCAAAGTCCATTAACAAGATATTTATTCCTGTTTAAAAGCGCCCAATACGCGCGGCTGAATCTGAATGTGAGCAGGCTGTAGAAAAATTCCGAAAGACAGACCTTGTTAAGCACTGTAATTATCAGGCTGCCGCCGGGTTTTAGCGCACAGGCTGCACCGTTCGAAAAAGCAGGAATATCTTCTATGTAATTGATCGCATCAAAGTTGGATATCAGCAGGTCGTACTTTGTATTGTTATCATTTAAAAACCTTTCAATATCACTCTTCACAAACCTGATGTTCTTCCCGCCTATGGAAGCGCGGGATTTGTTTTGGGCAGCATCCAGCATGTTTTGTGAGATATCCACAGCAGTTACAACTGCGCCGCTTTCCGATATGAACAGTGCATCATCGCCGGTTCCGCAGCCGAGGTCAAGCACCGTTTTGCCGCCCGGTCCGTACTCTGAAAGTATCTTCTGGAACAGGCTGCGGAGAATTACCGAAAAACGATTCTTCTGTAAAAGCTCATCGTATTTTCCGGCAATGCCATTGTGAAAATCCCTTACTTCATCCAGTTTTTCCTTCTTCAATCAGATCTTCTCCGCCAGAGGCCGTTTGGGTTGATTGTTGCGGCCTTTTTTTATAAAATTCATATACCAGTATTCCGCAGAATAGTAATTCTGCCGTTGCTGAAGCATATGCAGCCCCGAAGTATCCGTAGAAGTGAATTAATATAATAGCTGCGGGTAAAATCAAAACGAATATTGCAATATAAGATTTGAAGATAAAACTTTCCCTGTGTAAAGAGATTAGGTAGGGCTGCAGAACGGAATAAACCAGTATCGGGATCACAGTTACCGAGAGTATTTTCAGCACAGATGCTGCTTCCGGAACTTTAAAGCTGAGCCCGATCAGAATATCTGAAACAAAAAACAAAGCAGCCGCTATGACGATGCCGAGAGAAAGCGCATACGCAGCAAGTCTTGCCGTCAGGCGGAAACTTTCAGCGGGCGTTACTTCACTGCCTGTCATTACCGGATAGTATGTATTATACAGTGCCCCTGAAACAAGTCCGATACCGCCCGTGAAGCGGGATGCGGCGGAGTAAATGCCGAGTGATGCAGCACTTGCGATGTAACCGAGGAGTATCATTATTATACGCGGTATAGATAAAGCAAAGATAGTGTTCCCGAAAAATGGAAGCGCTTCTTTGATAAATGGTTTTACCGGGATAAGTCCGGGATCTTTAATGTCTGTTTCATTTTTCCACAGATCTTCTGCGGTGAGATAAAAAGCTCCCATTGCAAGCAGCTCAGTAACTAAAAGTACAAGCATTACATATAAGAGGCCGGGGCTTCCAAGCAGAATAATATAAACAAAGACTATTTGCAGAAGAGTTACGGCGCTTTTTATGATCGCGGGAAGCCGCTGCTGCTGCTTGGCACGTATGGATGAATCATAAGCCGATTGGAGCGTTTTCGGAATCACTATCGCAATACCGGCGGCAAATGCCGCAGTGAGATGCGCACCGGGAATAAAGTACATTATAGCTACGACAACGGCCACGCATACTAAGCTGAATTTCAGCCTGAACCGGTTTACGCTTCTGATAATGCTCCATGCTTTGCCGCGTTCATGGTTAAGCCTGCGAACAAGCATTTGAGATACACCGAGATCTGTAACGGCCGTTAGTATCAGCACAAAGGAAAAGACCAAAGTGAACTCTCCCAGCGCATCGATCCCAAGCATACGGGTTATCATCACGGCAAGAACGAACATACCTCCGTAATTGACGAGGTTAGCCGCCATTACAATGAAGGTATCTTTGAATATTTTATTGGTTAGTTCTTTCAGTTTTAGTATTTCGCCTTATTGGCAAATTTGGTTATTAGTGTTACTTTCTTTTGAGCGATCAAAAGAAAGTAACCAAAGAAAAATCGCCCGCTGCTGAAAATTACCTGAAATTATTCTCGCTACACAGGAAAATAACTCGTCCGGCAGTTGCCGGACTCAAACAGATTTTCCTGTGTTGTATCTGCTCAAATAATTTCTAAACAGTAATTTTCAAAGGCGGAATTGAATAATAAAGATTATCATTCTTTTTGAAAATTACATTTATTTCCAGTTCGCCTTTCTCATCACAGGTTATTGTTTACATGCCTTTAGATTGTTTTTAATATTTCCAAAATAACTATTTAGGAAATAAGGAACCCACTGACTTCATCTATTATTTCATTTATATCAAACCCGGTCATGCAGATGGGTTCGGCGTGTACGCAATTTACGGTTTTGCTGTTTGATATACTCATGCAAGGCGAGCACTCCAGCCCGCGGTAGAACACAAGCTGCCGGGTGCTGAGCGCGCCGTAACGCACAGGTGACTCCGGTCCGAAAAACGCTACTACGGGTGTATCAGCAGCCGAGGCAATATGCAATGGACCGCTATCATTGGTAATAAGGCATTGTGCACCGGCGATGAGCTCTGCCAACCCGCTTACCGAAAGCTTGCCGGAAAGATCAATAACAGCGCTGTTGTTTCCGAGTGCGGAAATTATTCCTTTGACATAACTTTTTTCTTCAATGGAGCCTGTGAATACTATATTATACTTCGCATCAGCGATAAGTGAATCGACCAGCTTCACGAAATAAGCCGCGGGCAGCCTTCTTTCGTATGCCATTTTGCTGGCATTTGGATTAACCACAATGTACGGCTTGCCCTGAAGCTCTGCGGGCAGATTGTTTTCCGATGCCTTGAGCTGTGTGAAAGAGCCGCCGCTTCCTTCTGCGCCGACTAAATGCAGGAAATTTGCGCGGGTATGGATATGATCGTTAAACTCAACAGTATTTGTGAACAGACTGCTGCGGCGGTTCTTGTGGTTGTTGAATCCAACAGTATATTTCGCCTTTATAAGTCTGGCGATTAAAGCAGAGTAGTATGTGAAAAATTCGAAATCAAAAACGATATCAAAGTTTTGTTTACGCAGCGCGAAAATTGTTTTTATGGTATCCGATACGAATGCAAGCGGATTCGTAAGCCGGATCGTAGTTACGCTCTGAATTTCGGGAATGAGGGAGAGCACTTCGCGATTTGATCCGAAGCTGAGGAAATGCAGCTTTGCGTTTGGATATCGCGCACGGACACTTTTAACCGCTGGTGTGGCAAGTATGATACTGCCCATACCCCAAAATTTTATGAAGAGGATGTTCTTCACGCTATCAGCACCCGGCGGTGAGTTTTGCTGCACACCGCGCAATGAAAGCAGCCGGCAGAGTATCCGCCCGGCGTATTCATCGATGTATTTCATCAATGGGATATTCAAGAAGGAGTATGCAAATTAAATTTTATGATTAGTTGTTTAATAGTGAAATTTGATTTAGAAGAGAACCTTATTGTTTAAAGGTAAACCCACATCGATGATTTACAAATCTTCCTTAATAATTTTCAATCATTACTATCGACCTTTGAAGCGATCTTCCCCCCTTCTGAGAAGCGAAAGGGGGGAATAGAAGCTGATTTTGTCCCCCGTTTTCGCTTTAAAAAAGGGGGGATTGATAAAAGTATTGAACTAATTACTTTTCTTCAAAATGTTTATTCGTGCCTTTATCTCGTCTACCACTGTTTTGATGCTGCCATAGACTTGTTGATTAGTAAATCGTACGAATGTTATCTTATACTTCTCTATTTCTTCCTGTCGGTAAGCATCATATTCAATTTCTTCAGGTGAATTATGTGTAACGCCATCAACTTCTACAGCAAGCTTAATTTCGGGACAGTAAAAATCTACCACAAATTTTTCAATGCTGTATTGACGCAAAAAACGAACACCGAGATTTCTATTTTTAAGTTCTAGCCAAAGAAGCTTCTCTGCTTCAGTCATTTTATTTCGAAGCAGACTTCTCTTTAATTGTTCAGACTTCTTTGTGAAGACTCTTATTTTCATTTTATAGCATTTTAAAAGCAAACCCCGATTGATTAAAAGAAAAACCCTATTGATTAGAGGGAACCCCCATTGATTAAAAGCGAACCCCCGTCATGAATCTACGTACTACAATAATACCGAACAATTTTCACAATCGTAGCCTTAGAGAAATCTTCCCCCCTTCATAGAAGCCGAAGGGGGGACAGAATCAAAAGCTAAATCCTATCCCCCCTTTTTGTTTCTGAAAAGGGGGGAGGATAATTACAGTACTGGTGAAGTGATATTTGAAAACATGTTTTAATCCATCATTAATTTGTCTCGGGGGTTTGGCTTTTAAAGTGCACTCTATCTTCTAGAAGCGAACCCCCATCGATGATTTACGATTCTTCCTAAATATTTTTCAATCACCGCGATCGACCTTTGAAGCTATCTTTCCCCCTTTATAGAAGCCGAAGGGGGGCAGAATCAAAAGCTCAATCCTGTCCCCCCTTTTTGCTTCTTAAAAGGGGGGAGGATATTTACAGTATTCGTGAAGTGATATTTGAAATCAGATTTTTCTCCGTCGTGAATCTTTTCGGGGGTTTGGCTTTTAAGGTGATTCCACCGCTATCTTCCTTTTATACAATGCTGTGAATCCTACGCCGCGGTATCTATCGGAGCAGAAGTACATAGAATCGCTCCCGGCAAATACCGGGAAGTAACAGAACTGCTTGCCCGATGTAAGCTGCGTTTCAAGAAAAGGCGGAATTGTACGATGCCATATCTTCCCCTCAATTGAAACAAGCTCTGTTGAGCCTTCAACCGGAGGAACGTTCAGCCTTAGTGAAGACGCGTCGCGCTGTATGCCGGTTTTAACATCAAGTATTTTTTGCTTCGGCTTGCGATTCTCGATGGTTTCAAATGCAATGTGCATGGAATCAGTGAAGACCGGATAAAACACATTTTCTTTTTCATAGCTGAATCCAAAGTTTGATCTTAACACGAATTTTTCGTTCACGCATTCGGTCCATATAACCCTGCCGCCAACTGCAGAAGGCATTGATACCAGGTAAGTTGCGCCTGTCTGTACGAACTCCGCGCCGTCATCGATAGGTTTATTCATGTAAAGCGAAATTGCCGTTAGCAGAACTACATGAACCCCCGCAATGGCGAAGAATTTTTTCATCCTGCGGCTGTAATAACTAGGTTCTGCTGCGGATTTAAGCAAGCGCAGATTTACTATCCACAAAAAAAGCAGCCCGAAGAGCTTTACATATGCAAAAATAAAAAACGGGGAGTCCTTAAACATAGCCGTAAGCTTAACCTGCACGGGTGAGTTGACGAGGGCCATTACTATCACAACTGCCACGGCCATTATAAACTTTTTTTGCTGAATGAAGTGCTCAGCTAAGAAGATAACTGCGGGTATAAGCACGACATACTGGTATGATGCATTCAGCGGCAGAAGCAGCAGGCACACAGTGCAGAACAGTGCAATCTGTAATTTCAGGTTTTCTTTGCCCGGCTTCAGATATACAATAGAACAGGTCAATATTGTAAAAATATAAGTGAACTTGAACAGGTAAAAGAGCAGGGAACTCCGCAGCAGCGGGTTCGGATTGAACATAGGTTCCGCGTCAAACTGCCTGTGCAGCAGTGATACAAATGACTGGTACTCCGCAGCGTAAACCGTTCCAACCCAGCCGTCACCCAGCCGCGTCATAATTTGTGTGTAGTAGAAATAATTCAGGTCAAATCCAGTAAATAGTATGGCGGGAATGTAAAGCAGTCCGGTAATCACTATTGTATATACTAGCAGGCGGTATTCTTTTTTGAAAATGAAAAGAAAAATAAAAAACACTGTGTAGAATTTCAGCACGATGCTGAGTGAAAGAAATACAGCGGCCTGCAGGCTATGGCCTTTGATCATAAAATAAATAGACATCACAAGGCAGAACAGCACAAGCATATACGCCTGCCCGAAAAGGAAGTTGTTTGCCAACGCGTAAGCCGAAAGGAAAAATATTATTCCAACCGAAAAAAGATCAAGCGTAACAAGCTTTTTAATTACAATGATACTTGCGGCAAGCAGCAGCAAGTTAAAGATGTTCCAGTACAGCTTCGCTGTGAGCGGCTCAAGCCGCGCGATCGGCAGCATCAGCAGGGCGGTAAGCGGGGGATAAGGCACGAATGAAACGATCTGCCCTTCGATACCATACAGCAGCAGTTCGCGGCTGAAGGCAACGTTATCATACGCCGTGCGGAGATCCTTGCCATCAAGATACATGTTGGCCGATACGTAGTAGTTGGGAAAATCTGTATTCACTTTTTGCACTGATGGCATAAATACAAATACCACAAACAGCACGGCAAGCGCTGTGAAAATTACAGCAGGGATAATATATGTTCTAATAGAGCCCTTCATGCCTCACGCGTTTTTCTTCATTACTAATACAAAGTGATCGCCGAATCTGTTTAATACAGGCAGAGCCATCAGCAGGTCATCAACAACCATCCAAAATTTTACAAGAGGGCGGAGCCTGTTATAAATTCCCAACAGATATGGCGGGGGAGTGTTAAGTGCAAGCGTGTACAATTTTACCTTGCTAAAATTGCGGCTGAAAGCCGCGGCAAATTCACCCGGCGTGAAATAATAGGTCAGCACTATTTCGCCGTTAAGCTCTGCCATAATTCCCGATTTGCGGAACCTGCGGAAAGCCTCTTTGAAGTTAAACCTCAAGCAGTAATAAAATATTTCCCAGGGACAAATTTTATTCATAACCACTGCAATAAACAAACCGCCGGGATTGAGTTTAGCTGCAAGATCATCCGATAGTTTATTGAAATCATTGATGCAGTTGAGTCCGCCGAAGTTACTAACCACAGCATCAAAGCCGCCATCGGGAATAGTACCAATTTCATCAAAAGACGCTGCCTTTGCTTTTACCGTGCCGTTTGACATTTGAGCTTTGGCATTTGACATTAAAACCTTTATCATTTCCTCACTAATATCAGTCGCCAGTACTTTACATCCATTATCAGCAAGGAACATCGCATCCACCCCCGTGCCTGCGTTGAGTTCCAGCACGCGCGATTTCGGCGGAAGCTGCTTCAGGTATATTCTGTGCACGGCGCGCCGCATCCATTGCAAAATCGGATTTTGATTATCGCGCGCGTCATATCCTGCGGCAATGGCGTTAAATGCGGATTTGGTATTTTCTGCTTCTGTATTTATGATAATAACAGATTGTATTTTATTTCATCTATCAGTCTTATACCGCTACTTTTTTCAGAGTGATCCTTGCATTAATTGTGAGGCAGGCTCAATATGTAATCAAAGAAAATCGAAAGCTGCGGAACATTGCCTGATTCTGTTTTATTGTTCTTTTTGTCTTGACACAAAAAGAACCAAAAAAGTCAAGGCTGATGGAAAAATGCTAAAACTTTCGCACGCAATAGATGCAAAAAATAACTCGACTCCGTCTCAAACAGATTTTTTGCATTTATTTAATGCGTGCTCAAGTTTTTTAATGCATTTTTCCATAGGCCGATTTATAAAAGCAAAAGGCCATTTCATTGTGATTCCTATTTTGTAATGTTCATCATAAATTTCGAGATTTTTGCCTTCAGGAGTGTCTTTCCTGCGGCGAGTCCGCCCGCTCCTCGGTTCTTCATCTTATGATAATTCACTTCGTTCACCAGGTAGCGGTTTGCGTGTTTGTAGAATTTTTTCGAGAAGCGGCCCTGGAAATCAAGATCGCGGTCGGTTCGTTTATCCCACGGCAGGTCTGTTACCAGCTTTGACTCCACCTCTGTATAAAACGGTGTTCCTTTAATTGGATAAGCCACTGTTGTGAGGAATATATCAGGGTCGGAATCGATCAAATGCTGCGCCGTCTGCACAATATCGCTTTTCCGCTCGCCGGGGTAACCTAGCATTATAAACGTGCCGGCTTCAATTCCGTATTTGCGGGTGAGCTTTATTTTATCGCGTGTATCGGCGGCATCAACGCGCCTATCCATCAGATCCAGCACATGCTGCGAACCTGATTCCGCCCCTATCCACAGCCTGAAGCATCCAAGCTCTTTGAGGGTTTTTACTACATCCTCGGTTAGCCTGTCACTGCGTGAGATGCACTCGAATTTTATTTTAATGCCGCGCTCTTTAAACACTTCAGCCAGACGGCTAAGCCATTTATGGGAGACTGTAAACACATCATCCACAAACCAAAGCATATCGGGATTATATGTATTTATTATGTGCTGAATTTCATCGGCGGTTTTTTCGGGAGAGCGGCGGCGGTAACTTACACCATATACACCGTGCGAGCACCACCGGCAGGTGTAGGGACAGCCGCGCATGGTACTAACCGATACTGATGAATAGCCGTGCGCGTTTTTCCATGCGCCCAGGTAAAGCCGCAGATCAACCGCAGCTCTATCGGGATAAGGGAGTGTATTAATATCTTTTATCTTGTCACGCTGAGGGGTTTTGATAATTTCATTGCCAGATTTGAAAATAATTCCGTTCACCCCTGCAAGCTTCGGCTCTTTTTCGGAGAGCTCTCGGCAAAGCTCAAGCATTGTTTCTTCGCCTTCGCCTTCTACAATTATATCAGCCCCGTAGTTGAGGAATTCTGCTGCGTGGAACGGCGGTTCTGGTCCGCCAAGTACAACTGTACTGTTCTTCAGTTCATCACATTGCTTAATGAATTTTATCAGCGGGAGCACGTTCAGCTTCGTCATTAGATTGCAGTAGATGGCGATAACCCCCGGCTTTGATTCCAGAAGGGCAGCTTTCTGCGCTTCAAATGACTTGAAGGTGGAGTCAAAAACTGATACATCGAATCCGTTTTGTTTAAGGTAAGCGGATATATACAGAATCCCCAGCGGCACATAGGGTTTCATGATCCGGAGTTCATTAGGATCAGAGTTTAGGTAATAGCCGTGTGTGAGGAAAATTTTCAATATAGTATTATCTTCAAAAGCCGCATTAAGAATTACAATATACCAAATTGAGTAAGTATCATAAAATGCAATAATCTAAAAGACAATAATACAGTAAATTAGCTATATTCCATACGTTTTTATTTGCGTAAATTTGAGTGCAAACAATTAAATATTATTACTTATAATGAAAATATTAAAAATATTTTTTAGTGCTTTTTTGATTATCCTGGTTTCAATGCTTGCTTCCTGCAGCGATGATGATACAACAACAAATAATCCTGGTGTACCTGCAGGCACGGTAATGTATGCTGCTGATTCGATCAGTGTTTGGTTAAGTTCAACAGGCTTCGCAAAAGATTCCGTTTCATACTCAACGTCAGAAACAGGCAGCGTCAAAGTTGAATTTATGATTCAATCCAATGTAGATACACCGAGCGCTTATGGCAAATTTGGTTTCTATACAAATGCAATACCTGTAGTTCCATACATTCCCGATATTTACGCTCCGAGGGACGAACCGTTTTCAACAAACTTAAGTTTCGCATCCGGAAGTACATACTTTGCATTTATGGTGCAGCTGAATAATTATTTGCCGGTTTTCCCAAGGTATGTTAGGTTGAGAAGCGTAAAAGTTACAAAGATGTAAAGATCCTGATCGCAGCTTATCTTAAAAATATTTAACCTTAATAAAATGAAGCTCAAAATTCATTTGACAATCCTTTCTTCATGGATTCTTTTAGTATGCTCTTGCGGTGATGAAAACATAGTACAACCCGATATCCCTGTTGGCACGGTATTGTTTTCCGCGGATTCAATATACTTCCAGGCTGATTCGGGATACACTAATATGGTTACTACCAGCGGAGCCTGGTATCATAGGAATACCGCGGCTTTTAGCGTTGAGGTTCAATACAGGATTCGGACAAACGTAAATTCCTCTGAAGATAGCTGCTATATACTTATCCATGATACAACGAATGGGATGCCGCAAAATGCCAATGTATTGAATCTATACCAGCCGACGGATACGGTATATAAACAGGTCTTCAGGATAACCCAACAGCCTTACAATTACTTTCTTAATGCTGGTATTGTAGTCAGCAACAGACTGTTAACAGACAGGTATATTTGGTTGTCGGATATAAAGGTAATCAAGACACAATAAAAAAGTCTGCCTAAAGTTGACAGAATTTTGATTTAAGCTTTTTAACCGGTGAGATTTCTTTCAGATGTATATTTAGCTGTTACTTTGAAGACTCGCTTTGTATTTATTCCGTTACTTTCTTTTGAACGATCAAAACAAAGTAACCAAATCGCCGGCTGGTTTGCATAGGCCGGATTAAAAGCGCTTAACTCAAAGTCAAAGCAGAATTTCTATTTTCCTCTTTCGGGATTCTGGTGATAAAGCAGCAGCGCGAAGTGTCCGGTAGTATTGCCTGATTTGAATTTATCCACAGTGACGGTGAACTCATACTGCTCAAAATCCTGCGGATCAATTCTCAACACAGGCTTATCGTCTGTATATTCATCCACAAACTTCCACTCGCCTGAGGCATTATCTTTTTTGTAAACGGTTACCTTAAGTTTTTCAACGCGCCTATCGCCAATGACCATTACATCATAATCAAACGAAGGATCAAGGTAGCGCCACACTGTTTTTTTGCCTGTGTTTACCAACAGGTCGAAGGTCATATTAACCACTTCCTGGTTACGCTGGTCTTCAAGCTCAGTAACCTTTGCGGAAACGGTTTCGAGGATATCCTGCATAGTAGTAGCAGACTGGCTGTATGATTGGCGGTTCAGAAACACAAGTGAGCATAGTATAAATGCTGCAAAAAGTATAGATTTCATAATAATTCAGGTTAATTTTAAGATAAATTACTCTTTTTATATTATATGTTCAATAGAGGGAAAATGTTTCAATTCATTGCCAGGCAGAGGTTTTTTCTTCTCATTCCAAAACTCCGGTTTGGGAATTCAAAGTCTCTTAATCAATCAAATTTGTCCGTGATTGAACCAAATTATTTTCCATCGTAAATTTAACCCTGTGGGTTTGGCTTTTGAGTAACGAACCCGTTTCAATTCCGCAAAGTCGGTTTTTGTTACTTTACCAGGATCATTTTTTTTGTTAACGTGCGTGCACCGGAAGTGAGCCTGTAAAAATATATACCTGAAGATAGTTTGCCGGCATTGAACTCAACTTTATACGTACCGGAAGCAAGTGATTCATTGACAAGTGTTTTAACCAGCCTGCCGGATATATCAAAAACCTCCAGAATGGTATTGTTTCCTCCGGAGTAATTTGGAATACCGAATTTAATGATCGTTGTTGGATTAAACGGATTCGGGTAATTCTGGGAAAGCGTATATTTGGATGGTATAACAGATGTCTGGCTGATAATCCCGATTGGATCGCTGCGGTACTTGATGAGGATTAATTCCCAATTGGTATATGATATGGCTGTTTCGCCTGAAAGTATCAGGTTATTACCGTCAAAAATTGATGTCCAGGTCATATCATGGCCGTTGAATGGCCCTGCATACACCAGGTTCCATTTTTTCACGCCGTTACTGCCGTATTTAATTGCTGCAATATCTCTGGAAGGATATAGAGTCCCGCTGGCATAGACATTTTCATTGCTGTCTACATGCAGGAACCAGGCATAAAATTTCTGTGACCCGGGTTCGTTATAGTATGTAGTCCAAACGATAGTGCCGCCTGAATTAAACTTCACAACTGGAGATGACCCTATGCCGGGTATTTCAAATCCTCCGGTCAGGTAAATATAATTGTTCTTCCACAGCAGGTCTGTAGCGCCGTCATAACTGCCTTCAGTAAGCCTGTGCCATAAAAGGTTTCCGGAAGGAGAATACTTGATAAGAACGGTGTAAAATGTTGAATTCTGGTAAGTAATGCCTGCCGTGTATACATTCAGGCTGTCATCAATATCTATAACATACCCGCGGTCATACCCTGCGTTTTCATAGTCAAATACTCTTGTCCACAATGAATCACCGGAGGAATTATATTTTACGGTTACGATATTATGATCCTCATTTACTCCACCTGTATTAGCTGTTCCTGTGATATAGATATTTCCCAGGTGGTCAGTTTTAATAGATTTGTTGTAGAGAAGCCTCCCTGTGAAGCTGCCAATGCCGGAAAAGCTGCGTCTCCATTGAAATAAGCCCCAGGGAGCGAATTTTATTATACCCATCCCGTTTCCATGGATAGCCACATATATGTTACCGCTCTTATCAAGTGCCATAGATAGAGGCATAAGTCCGCTGTTCTGATGGTTTGCGACCCACAATCTTGTTCCGGAATTAGAATATTTCACCAATGTTAAGTTACCTGACCAATCCCAACCCATAGCATGAACATTACCGGATGTATCCAGTCTAACGCAATAACCGTTGATATTGAATTCTCTTTTTTCCCAAATTAGCATACCAGCAGGTGAATATTTCATCACTATCATTTTATCAGCCGCAGTACCTACAACAAAAATATTCTTGTTCTTATCCATTGCAATATCTCTTCCTATATCATCACTGCTATCTGCATTGCCAAATGTTTGAAGCCACTCCGGTGTAACCTGTGCAGAAATAACAGCAGGGTACAAAACAAATAACACAATAAATAAAAACAGTTTTAAGGTATATCTAGTTTTCATGATAAATATGTAGTTTTTCAGGTACTCAACCCGGTATATGGTAAAGTACTACGGTGTTTGATATTAGTATTTATTTAAAATAGCCAAACAGCTATTTTGAATTTAGTACTTACTCCAATTTAATCAATTTTATTTTTTTAAGATGTTCAAAAAACATTTCTATTTTTCTGCGGCGCTGTTGTTTGTTACTGCTTTTTCAGGTAATATGTATTCGCAAAATAAGCTTGAGATCACTCACCTCACCGGCGATTTTTATATATATACTACTTATCATGACTTCCAGGGAGAACCTTATCCCGCCAACGGGCTGTATGTGGTGACCGATGCGGGAGTTATCATGATCGATTCGCCATGGGATGCGGCACAAACAAAACCGCTGCTGGATTCCATAGAAGCGCGCCATGGCAAGAAAGTGCTGCTCTGCGTAGCAACGCATTTTCATGATGACAGGACAGGCGGATTTGACGAGCTGAAAAAATACGGCGTGGCAACTTACAGTACTTACCAAACATACGAGCTGTGTATAAAAGAAAAAAATCAGCTTTCTGAATTCCGTTTCAATGCTGATACCGTTTTTGAAGCAGGCGGATTTAAAGCCGAAACATTTTTCCCCGGTGCGGGACATGCGCCCGATAACATCGTGGTATGGTTCCCCCAAAGCAAAGTGCTTTACGGCGGCTGTTTTATAAAAAGTACGGATTCACCAACACTGGGTAATCTTGGCGATGCCGATACCAAAAGCTGGGAAATTGCAGCCGGTAAGGTGAAAGATAAATTCCCCAATGCGAAGTATGTTATACCCGGCCATGAGTCATGGCTTGACGGGCAGGGACTTGAACACACAATAAAGCTGCTGAAAAAATACAATAAGAAAAAATAAATGCCTGAACCGGTTGATATAAAATTTTTTAAGGATCAGCAGTCACTCAGGAAGTGGTTTGAAAAAAATCATAACAAGAAAGATGAACTTTGGCTTGGGTATTATAAGAAGTCCGCGGGTAAAGCCTCGGTCAGCTATAAGGAATCGGTTGATACTGCACTTTGTTTCGGGTGGATAGATGGTATAGCCAAAGGAATTGATGAAGAAAAATACAGTCAGCGTTACACTCCGCGGCGGAAAAAGAGCATCTGGAGTGCGGTGAATATCAAAAAAGTTGAAGCGCTTACCAAGGCCGGATTGATGCATGAATCCGGCTTACATGTTTTTAATAACCGCGATAAAAAAATGGCGGGTTTGTATTCATTTGAGCAGAAAGAAATTAAGCTCACGCCTGCGCTTCTGAAGCTGATGAAGGCAAATAAAAAGGCATGGGAATACTTCAGCAAGGCGCCGCCCGGCTACAGGAAGACAGCAACATGGTGGGTGATTTCCGCCAAGCAGGATGAAACCAGGCTTCGCAGGATGAAGATATTGATTGGTGATTCAGCAGCGGGAAGAAGGATTGCGCTGCTTGCGCCGGCGAAGAAGAAGGCATAAGGGGAATGCGTTGCAGCTAATGTATTACGCCCCTTCAGGGCTTGGATATCGGTTGACCTTTAGGCGATGGGCTGCACCCATCGCTGTTGTATTTCGCCGCTTCGCGGCTTATGTATAAATGCAGTTTTTGAAACACGTACAATGTTTGTCACAGAAAGGGCTTAATCAGTCAGTGAAAGGCGAAGCCCATATGACAGGAGTGCGTTAATTTTCTAAAGCCCCGCAGGGGCGCGATCTGTCAGCGATGGGCGGAGCCCATCGACTGGGAGTGCCTGATATTTTTTTAGCCCTGAAGGGGCGTGATAAAGTTAATATTAATCTAAGATCATGACACCCAAAGAATTTTATACACAATATCTCACATCACTCGGCAGAGAGCCTGATCTGAAACCGGGTGATTTTATAATCGATAAATTCGGCGACTCGCCCGAAATGGCCGATGAGCTGCTGAAGCCTGTCATAAGCGGGCTAAAGACCGCAACATGCTCTGCGTTATGGGAGTGGGAGCATGAGGGCGGAAGCATCCCCAAACCCGGATTGCTTTCAGTAATAGTAGATGGTAAAGATGAGCCGCGTTGTATAATTGAGACTCTTGAGGTCACCCTGAAGAATTACGATGAGGTTGACTCGGATTTTGCACGCGATGAAGGCGAAGGGGATCTATCATTGAATTATTGGCGCGAAGCGCATAAAAGATTTTTCACCCGCACGCTTCCGGCTATTGGCAGGGAGTTCAGCGAAGATATGCCGCTTGTTTGCGAGAGGTTTAAGGTTGTATGGAAGTGAGTTTGTGAAGGCAGGATTTGAGGTAAATCAGAAGAAAAAACATGTTTCATTTTTTAGCCCTGAATGGGCGGTATCTGTCAGCGATGGGTGGAGCCCATCGGCAAGAAGCATAATATTTTAAGCCCTGAAAGGGCGTAATAAAATTCAAAAAATCAGCGTGAACATATCAGGATGAATCCAAGGTGTTTTTGGATATTTAAAATGCAGAGTATGCTGATCATTATATGTGAGATTAATAGTATTTCGCCCCGCTTGGGCTTTGAATCTTGTGTACCTGCTAACGATGGGCTTCACCCATCGCTGATTTATTATGCCGCTTCGCGGCCTAAGAATTTTGCTTTTCATCTTTTCAATGAAACGTATCCACTAGATACAAATAAAATTTAACCTTGCTTGTTCCCGGGATTACTTGGGGATTGGCAGCGCAGTAACCATGAATGATATAAAAATAGTAAATAAATCTTTAGAGCTTGCGGATTCATTCCGCGATGCGCTGGATTCTGTTTCGCGCGAAAGGATGTGGCTTGCGTTCACGGAAGCTCCCCCATACGAGCATATGCGGAAGTTCGTGCAGGGATTAATTTCAGATAACGATATCCAGGTGTATGCGGTGCTGGGTGATACCGTTGTTGGATGGTGTGATATCACGCGCAGAAAGCGCAGCGTGTTTGCGCATACAGGCTCTCTAGGTATGGGTATCGTTAAAGAGTACCGCGGGAAAGGTTTAGGCAGCCGGATGATGGAAGAAGTTATAAAACAAGCCCGCACAAACGGACTCGAAAAGATCTGTCTTGAAGTCTATAGCCATAACGCTGCGGGTATAGCACTATACAAAAAATTCGGATTTGTTGAAGAAGGCAAGAAGATCAGGGAAGCAAAACTGGACGGAAAATACCTGGATGAATATTTCATGGGGCTCCAGCTACTGTAAATTCCTTGAACTTACATACTTAAAAATGTAATTTTGTTTCTGAACACCTAAACAAACAAATCTAATATGAGAATTAAATTATTAATTATTTTTCTTGCCGCAATCTGGTATACCTCACCCTCTTATTCACAAATTGATGATATATTCGGCACAGTAAAAAAGGAAATTGAAAAGTATATTGATACTACATCAACCCCGAAAGAGAAAAAGAAAAAAAAGAAAGCCGATACAACCTCGGTAACCGCAAAGAAGAATTTTGCGTCGGTAAAAATTAACTTTACACGCGAAAAAGAACCGGACCTCACCAAAGGCGAGCCGCGTTTCAACGAGAACTTTAATTTTAAAGAGCTCATTACTGCATGCGTGAAGCTGAATGAGCAATTCGGCGAGTACCCGGTTTACGAACCTGGTGATAAAACCACGCCGGTCAAACAGGACTATCCCACGGGTGACTTTTACCTGAAATTTTTTATCGATTACACCGAATCACCCTTTGTGCCAACAGGCGTACTGATGGGGAACGAGATTTCCGGCAAAACATCCGCGCTGACCCTATACTGCGATAACTGCACAGGCGATGCCGAAGCATTTGAAGAACAGGTTAAAGAACTTAGCGGCGGCAAGCATGTTATCAAAGTGGAAATGTGGAAAGGAACACCCGGCGGATTAAGCGGTATAGAACCCGTTGCGGCAGGCGAGTTCACGCTCTACAAGCCTGTACTCAAAAAATTCAGCGATATTCCTGCCGGCATGACTAACGCTGGTCTTGAGCAGGACGCAATCGAGGCTATCAACCGATACGCAGCGCAGGAAAACTGGAAGGAAAGATATTACAAGGCCGTTATTACCAGTCCCGATTGGTACATATCACGTAATGAGTGGACAAGCATTATCAAAGGCAGGTCTCTGGAAGTTACACTGCTTGGCAAATGGCCGGATGGCTCATGCCGCTTTGCGGAGTTCAGCGTTTGGCAGAGCTATGACGGTTCCCGGTATTCCAATGTAATGATCTATAACGGCATCGGCAGTATGTATGACTGTGAATGTGAATAGATCATATAAATGGATATAAGCAAAGTAAACAAGCTCATTAAGGATCACTACAACGGCAATCCATGGATTGATACAACCATTGCCGCAACCCTGAAGCAGCTTACGGCAAAGCAGGCTGCGGCAAAAACAGGCGGACTTAATTCCATCTGGCAGATAGTTAACCACATGATAATGTGGAGAACCGCGCTAATTGGCCGCGTTATGGATGATCCCATTGCTCACCCGGATAATAATTACATAGAAGAGATAAAAAATACCTCCGCCGCGGCGTGGAAAGATACCATAAAACATTTTGAGCGTTCGCAGAAGGATATTACATCATTTTTGAAGAGTTCCGAAGATAAGCTGCTGGATAAGGTTTCGCCCTCGAGCGGGTATTCGTATTTTGAATTGGTGATGTCGATAGTGATACATGATTCATACCACCTCGGGCAGATAGTGTTATTGAAGAGGATGATTGAGGAAAGGTAATGTTGTGTTTCACCCATCACTTTTATATTTCGCCGCTTCGCGGCTTCGGATATGTGGCATCGGGTTACGATGGGCTTCGCCCATCGCTTTTATATTTCACCGCTTCGCGGCTCTTGGATTTGGGTATCCTGTTTACGATGGGCTTAGATAATTAATGAGAGTATTTTTTAAAAGCCCTGAAAGGGTGATATCTGTTAGCGATGGGCGTAGCCCATCGGAAAGAAAGACACAATATCTAAAGCCCCGAAGGGGTGATATCTGTTAGCGATGGGCGTAGCCCATCGGCAAGAAGGACACAATATTTTAAGCCCCGAAGGGGTGATATCTCTTAGCGATGGGCGTAGCCCATCGGCAAGGAAGACACAATATTTTAAGCCCTGAAAGGGCGTAATATAACATATCTAACAACCTTAAATTAAATCAAAATGGGACAATCACTGGTAAACAACTACATCCATTTGATATTCTCTACCAAAAACCACTTTCCGTTTATTAAATCTCCATATGAAAAAGAGCTTCATGCATATCTCGGAGGAGTTTGCAAAGAGCTCGAATGCCAGCCTCTGAAAGTTGGCGGCTACGCGGATCATATTCATATTTTATGTATGCTATCCAAAAAGATAGCATTGATGAAATTAATGGAGGAAGTAAAATCACATTCATCAAAATGGATTAAGACCAAAGATAAAGCATTATCAAAATTCTATTGGCAGGATGGTTACGGGGCATTTTCTGTGAATCCGACGGAAGTTGGGAAGGTAATAGATTACATAGAAAATCAGCACGAGCATCATAAAACGAAATCATTCCGGGATGAATACAGGGCGTTTTTGAAAAAGTATAATGTGGAATACGATGAGCGTTATGTTTGGGAATGAGAGTATTTCGCCCCTTCAGGGCTTTGGATTGATTTTGTTGTGAAACGATGGGCTTCGCCCATCGCTTTTGTATTTCGCCGCTTCGCGGCTTGAGATTTGGGGTATCCTGTTTACGATGGGCTTCGCCCATCGCTTTTGTATTTCGCCGCTTCGCGGCTTGGGAATATGTGTGCTTTCGGTCCGATGGGCTTTGCCCATCGCTGATGTATTGCGCCCCGTTGGGGCTACGATATGGCTTTTGATATTCGTGGCACGAGAAATCTGCGGCTTTTAGGTCAATGATTTCAGTTTACGGGAGCTGTTGAACCACCCCGCGGCGTACACGGGCAGCTTCCAGAGTGAGGTGAAGCGTTTCAATGGTTCATGCAGAAGCTGGCGTGTGCGGTATTCTTTATGTACGCGGGTGTGCAGCACGCGGTAGAATTCTGTTGAGTAGGTTCCATCGAACATCATTTCAAAATCATCACTCAGCTCCCAATTGTGTTTTTTCTTCATCTGCGAAGAAACCCTGTCATAGAACTTTGTGCCGGGCAGCGGGTATGAAACAGAGATGCCGATATCATCAGGCATGAGGTCATTAACCATTTTGATAGTAGCCTCGATTTCCTGCATCGCTTCACCGGTATAACCGAACTGCAGGAAAAAACATGTTTTGATGCCGTGCCTCTTCAGCAGGCGGGTCGCTTCATAGATCTCTTCGACCCTAGTGCCTTTATCCATAGCGTCAAGAATTTTCTGCGAGCCGGATTCAGCGCCCATCCAAACTGATTCACACCCCGCACCCGCAAGATGCGAAATGTTATCTTCCTTCAGCAGCAGGTCTGCCCGTGAAAGGCATTTGAACGGGGTACGCACTTTTTCTGTGTTCACTTCTTCGTCAAACTGCGCTACCCATCCGGGCTTCAATCCGAAAATGTCATCGCAAAACCAGATATGATCAACCGAATATTTTTCCCGAAGCAGCTTTATCTGCCCTGCTATATAAGCAGGTGAGTGTGAATTGTAAACCTGTCCATACACGGGCTTTGCGCACCAATTGCAGTGGAACGGACATCCGCGCGTTGTTACAAGATTCATCGAAAAATAGCCGTGATGTTTAAGCCACAGCTCTCTGTATTTTGCAAGATCAATAAGCTCCCATGCGGGATAAGGCAGGGTATCAAGCTCTTTCAGAACTTTTCGCGGCGCTGTGCGGGAAACTTTTCCGCCTTCCATGTAAGCGAGTCCGCAGATATCCTTCAGCTCATTTGCGCCCGGGATTTTCTGCAGGTAGTCCAGCAGCTCGCCCAGAGTTTGCTCGCCTTCGCCGCATATGGCATAATCGACCTTATGTAAAAAATATTTTTCAAGGTGGTCAACGGAATCAGAACCCGATACAATCACAGTGCAGCCAAATTCCTTAGCAATTTCGCTCATACGGAAAGCAGCTTCGCGCATGCGGGTGAGGCACATTTTGGTGAGATAGTTGAATGTGTCATCATATATCACCATGTACTTCGGATTATGCTGTTCGAGCGATGCCCGGAGGTCCTCCTCGGAATCCGCAAGCATTGTATCGAACACTGCTGCCGTGTATCCCTTCTGTTGAACATACGCCGCTGCGTAGAGCGTCCCCAGCGGAGCATACAGATTCATGTTCCGGTATTCCTTGGGATCATGTTTAAGGAAATATGTATTTGCAAAAAGTATTTCAGCCAACGGGTATGTTTTATTCAGTTAAATTATAAAACGAAGATAAAGTTCAGATTAGAAATGCTGAATTATGTAACAAAGATAATCAGAAATTTTCAGATAGCATACGAAAGCCGGAAGTGTTAAAGGGATTAATGCAGATCGAACCCCGCAAGTTTTTGGTTATACATTCCTAAAATGCGTTTCTGCATGTTGCCGGGATGAGTTTTAGATACGCCGGGCGTTGAGCGGAACATGTGGTTCCTTTCGGCTTCGGGAACGTGTGCGTAGCGCCGGTTCCAGTGTTTGATAGTATTCTTCATGAGCATGCTGTTGAGGCGGTTGCCTATCCACCCTGTAAAGGGCAGCTCGAGTATCCGCTGGAAGATGCTGGTTGAGTTATTTATCCGGCAGCCGGGCGCATGCAGCATCGGGTCACAAAGTACATAATTCGGGAAGTAACTTCTGATCCAGTTATTTGATTCGAGGAATTTTGCAAGCAGCTCACTGTTATACATAAATTTCACAGTTGCAACTTCGGTTGCAGAGAAGATGTTTTTATCTTCGATCTCCAAACTTTCTTCGGTAACGAAATAATTTATGCAGAAATATTTATAGCTGTTGAACAGGAAGAGCTTCTTGAAAAGCATAAGCATAGTACGTGAGATCCACAGTCTGCCGGATTTAGTGATGACCATAAAATCCAGGTCGCTTGAGCCATCGCTGCTGTTTTTCGAAAGGCTCCCTGTTATCATAACCGCGCGAACGAAAGGGAATCGTTTTATCAGATGCGTTACAAGCTGCGCGCGTTTCCACATTTTTTTGGAGTATTCTTCCTTCCGCAGTCTGCCGGAAATATTTTCAACCGCCGGTTTTATATAGTAGTAGCCGTCCTTTTCACCAAAGGGCGTGCCTTCGCTACGTGAGAGCTCACCCAAGTACTGCTTCACCACATCCAATGAAATAGAATTACGCGGCAGGAATGCATAGATCTCCTCCGGACGCAGTGGATGCGCGAAAATATCGTAATAAAGCAGTGTTTTAAGTATACTTTTCTTTAATTCTTCCATTTGAATAGCTGAAAGTTCTACATAATTTTTCAATTAATCAACATTTATCTAAATCCGTTCATTAGCCTTAATGTACTACTTATATCAGCTATGAGATTTTTTAATTTCATTTTTATATGTAATTTTGTGGATATGATAAGTGATAATTTAAAGAAGGTTTACATATTTTCAGGGCTGAATGATGATGAAATTGACCGGATAGCATCGATAGTTAAGCTGAAGACATTCAACAAGGGCGATAACATTTTTTTTGATACCGAGCCTTACCTTGGGTTTTACATTACCACCGCCGGATTGGTTAAGATCTACAAGATATCCAAAGATGGCCGCGAACATATTCTGCATATCATAGCGCCGCCGAATACATTTGCCGAAGTGCCGCTGTTCGAAAATTTCGGGGAGGAGTTTGAAGAAACTTACCGCTATCCCGCAAATGCGATGGCACTTGAAGACGACACACATGTGATACTTGTGCCTGCGCGAAAGTTCCGCCAGCTTCTTGAAAGCGATACGAAGATATGCATCAAACTGGTATCGGGATTCGCAAGAAGGCTCCGCCATTTGAATCACCACATCGAAGAGCTGACGCTTAAGGATGTAACCAAACGTGTTGCCGGCTATTTAATTAAGGAAATTGCAGAACCTGAAAAGGGGCAAACACACAGTGAGATCTCGCTTGCCATCAGCAAGAATGACCTCGCGGCATATCTTGGTACTATACCCGAGACGCTATCACGCACGCTGAAGAAGCTGCAGGACGAAGGTTATATTGAAGTCGATGGCCGGAAGATAGTGATCAAAGATGCCGCAGGGCTTAGAGCCGCGGCTATGTGAGGTAAAAAAGCGGTTGTTATTTCCGCGCCGTGCCTGTGGCAGGCAAGCAGGCGGGAATCTCTAGAATAGACTCTTCATTTTTTTCAGAAACAGTTAAACTTCTCTTTCCCAAACTCCAGAGTTCATCACATAACAAACATTTGATATATTTCAAAATGAGAATTTTTCGATTTTTGAAGATTATCGTGTAGAGACGACCCGGTGGGTCGTCTCCTATTGAGTTTTGAGACAGACTGCCCAGTTTGGGAAAGCAAAGCCTTTTGCCCGGTAAAGTTTCCCGTTACTTTCTTTTGAGCGATCAAAAGAAAGTAACCAAAGAAAAATCGCCGGCTGCTGCAAAACAGCCTGAACTCTTCGAACGC
>JACSRQ010000222.1 GCA_014879675.1 Ignavibacteria bacterium | reverse complement strand
GGAGGATTCGAACCTCCACTAACGGCTCCAAAGGCCGCTGTCCTGCCATTAGACGACCCGAGAATTTAAAGTAAATTAAATTACATAGAGTTAGGGCCGCTAATCCGGAAATTGGCTAGAATTCGAGCCCAGCTTCACGAGCTGCATCAGCAATAGCTTTAACCCTACCGTGATAAAGGTAGCCGTTCCTATCGAAGACAACTTTTTTGATGTTAAGTCCAACAGCTTTTTCGGCAATTTTTTTGCCAATGATCTTGCTCTTATCCGTCTTGGAAGTTTTTGGGGCTAATTCAGTTTTTACATCCTTTGCCACTGAGGAAACAGAACAAATTGTTTTGCCGTTGATATCATCTATCAGCTGTGCATAAACATTGCTCAGGCTTCTGAAAATGGCCAGTCTGGGCACATCAGGTGTACCAATTATTCTCTTTCTGATCCTGTACTTTATTTTCTGACGAGGAAGTAACTTAGTCTTGCTTGGCATTATATCTAAAAATTTATTTTAATTCTTTGCGTTAAAAAATTACCTTATAAACTATTTTGCAGCAGCTTTACCGGCTTTACGCCTGATGAACTCACCTTCGTACTTAATACCTTTGCCTTTATAAGGCTCAGGCTTCTTGAATGACCTGATCTTAGCTGCAACCAGCCCGATGAGCTGTTTATCAATACCTGAGATCAAAATAGTAGTATCGTTCACCGCTTCTACTTTGATACCATCCGGCGGAATGAATAAGATAGGATGTGAGAATCCAAGATTGAGGTAAAGAAAGCCCTGTTTGATTTCAGCCCTGTAACCGATACCAACAAGCTCAAGCTTGCGGCTGAAACCTTCAGAAACACCGTTGATCATATTTTTGGCAAGAATTGCATACAAACCATGCAATGCCTTTTCCTTTTTAAGGTCAGAGCCGCGTGAGAACTGAATCTCATCTTCTTTGATCTCTGACTTTATAAGAGGGTTAACATACATACTGAGCGACCCCTTGGGGCCATTCACAGTGATGTTATCGCCTGATTTTTCAACTTTAACGCCTTTTAATATTTTAACCGGTTTTTTACCTATTCTGGACATTTATTCTGATGTATATACTTAAACTTTATTAATTACCAAATGTTGCATACAACTTCACCGCCAACACCGAGTTTTCTAGCTTCTTTGTCTGTCATTAATCCCCTTGAAGTGGAAACGATCGCGATACCGAGTCCGTTGAGGACTTTAGGTATAGCAGTGCTTTCAACATATTTCCTGATACCGGGACGGCTGGCTCTTTCGAGTCCGAGAATCACGCCATCGCCATTGGAATATTTTAGCTTAATAACCAGGCTGCCCTGTTTATTTTCGGTTTCAACAACATTGAAATCACCAACAAAACCATTCCTGTTAAGGATCTCAGTGATCTTCAGCTTCAGCTTAGAAGCGGGAATTTCAACAGATTTTTTCTTGGCTTTCTGTGCGTTACGTATTCTGGTTAAATAATCTGATATTGGATCGGTGTACATTATATACTTTAGTTTACTTTAGTTTTAATTACCAACTTGCTTTCTTAACTCCGGGGATCTTTCCTTCAAGCGCCATTTTTCTGAATGTCAGTCTTGAAATCCCGAACTTCCTGTAAAATCCTCTTGCCCTGCCGGTGATAGCGCACCTGTTATGAAGCCTGACCGGATTGCTGTTACGCGGAAGCTCTGTAAGAGCATCGTAATCGCCCTTAGCTTTAAGCTCTTTTCTCTTCTCAGCGAACTTTTCTACTAATTTAATCCTTTTATTGTTCCTGGCTACCTGAGATGTCTTTGCCAATATTAACTCCTATGATTAGTTAAAACTTTTTTTAGTTTAGTGAAACTTCTCTTTTAACGAACGGCATACCGAATGACCTTAAAAGCTCTTTTGCTTCTTCATCTGATTTGGCGCTTGTTACAAACGTGATATCCATACCAAAATGTTTGGAAACGTTATCAATGTTAATTTCCGGGAAGATTACATGCTCTTTCAATCCAAGAGTATAGTTGCCGTTGCCGTCAAAAGCTTTATCGGGCACTCCCCTGAAATCCCTGATACGCGGTATCGCAATGTTTATCAGCTTATCAAGGAACTCGTACATCCTGGATTTACGAAGAGTAACTTTGCAGCCGATCTTCATACCTTCCCTGAGCTTGAAATTTGATACTGATTTTTTCGCGATCGTGATAACCGGTTTCTGGCCTGCAATGTTCTCAAGCTCTTTGACTATAACATCAACAAGCTTGGGATCCTGTGTTGCTGCGCCTACACCGACATTTATAGATATTTTTTCGAGCTTAGGAACCTGTAACGGGTTCTTATAGCCGAATTTATCAGATAAACCTTTTATAATTTCGCTCCTGTAAACATCGAACAACCTTACGGGGATCTTTTCTTCAACAAAGGCAGCCTTTTCTTCGGATTTCTTTGCGGGTTTTTTTCCCTTGGTATCTTCCTGCTTATCAGTTTTTGCTGTTTTCTTTTCTTTTTTCTCGTTAGCCATCTAAAAAATAAATTTAAACTTTAACTTACAATTATTTCGCCGCTTTTAACACCGTATCTCATTCTTTTCTTCTTGCCGCCTTCTTCTTCAATAACTTTTACACCAAGTCTTGTAGGTTCACCTGCTTTAGGATCAACCAGCATAACATTCGAAACATGAATAGGCGCTTCTCTCTGTGAAATTCCGCCCTGCGGATTTTTCTGATTGGGCCTTGTGTGGCGCTTAATAATGTTTACACCTTCAACAATAACGCGGTCTTTAGCGGGATATATCTTGAGGATCTTTCCTTCTTTACCTTTATTATTGCCGGATATTACTTTTACTCTATCGTTTTTTCTCAGTCTTGTCAATTTATAAAACCTCCGGTGCTAATGAAATAATTTTCATGAATTGCTTTTCCCTGAGCTCTCTTGCTACGGGTCCGAAAATACGGGTACCGCGCGGCTCATTTTCAGCGTTAATAAGCACAGCTGCATTTTCATCGAACCTTATGTAAGATCCGTCTTTTCTTCTTGTTTCTTTTTTGGTTCTTACAATCACAGCTCTTGAAACTTCGCCTTTTTTAACATTCCCGCCCGGTATAGCGGACTTAACGGAAACCACAATAAGATCGCCAACGCCGGCATACCTTCTATCGGTACCGCCGAGAACCCTGATACATCTTACCCTTTTCGCGCCGGAATTATCAGCAACAACTAGATTTGTTTCTTCCTGAACCATTTTATAATCCTAGATATAAATTATTTTACTTTTTCAATTACTTCCACAAGTCTCCATCTTTTCCTGGCGCTAAGCGGCCTGGTTTCCATGATCTTCACAATATCGCCGATATTAGCAACGTTATTCTGATCATGTGCCATGAACTTGGTTGTCTTTTTGAAGTATTTCTTGTAGATAGGATGAATGATCCTTCTCTCGATAGCAACAATAATGCTTTTATCCATCTTATTGCTTACAACCTTGCCAATACGGGTCTTCCTTCTGCCTCTTTTCACGGCCGAACCGTTTGCAGCTGCGTCATTAGAAGATGCTGCTGCAACATCAATAGCAGAAGTATCCGGTGAATTATTAACTTGTTCTAAATTTTCGCTCATTAGTTAAATTAGTTATCCTTTTTATCTGATAAATCTCTTTCTTTAAGGATGGTCTGAATCCTGGCAATTAGCTTCCTGGTATTCTGTATTCCTTTGAAGTTCTCAAGCTGTCCGATCGATTTTTGAAAACGCAGGTTTTCGAGTCCTTCGCTTTCTTCCTTCAGCCTATTCCTTAAATCTTCAGTAGATAATGTTTTTATTTCGTAGTATTTCATTCTAAATAATGTAGTTATTGCCTTTTTAATGGTTCAGCCGCTTACTGCCGGGAGATCACTCCTGGTAATCATGCCTCATAACAAACTTTGTTTTGATAGGAAGCTTATGAGAAGCAAGCCTGATAGCTTCTTCAGCTATTTTTTTGGTTACGCCGCCAACTTCAAACATGATAGTTCCGGGCTTAACAACAGCTACCCAATACTCAGGAGCTCCTTTACCCTTACCCATTCGTGTTTCCAAAGGCTTCTTGGTGAAAGGCTTATCCGGGAATATCCTTATCCAAACTTTTCCGTCCCTTTTCATCTCTCTTGTGATAGCAACCCTCGCCGCTTCGATCTGCCTCTGGGTTATCCATGCAGGTTCCATAGCTTTTAATCCGAAATTTCCGAACGATACGGTGAATCCGCGCGTAGCCTTACCGGCTCTTCTGCCTCTGTGCGCTTTTCTGAACTTAACTCTTTTTGGCATTAAAGCCATAAAAACACTCTCCTAAATCAGAATAATTCTTAAATACCCTTTACTGGATCTATTTTCTAATCAGCTTATCGCCAATACATATCCAAACCTTAACACCGATCTTACCATAAATTGTTGAAGCTGCAAGGCTTGCATAATCAATGTTAGCCCTGATGGTCTGAAGAGGAATTCTGCCCTCTTTAAACTGTTCTGCTCTTGCAATTTCCGCACCGTTAAGCCTGCCGCCCACATATATCTTTATTCCTTCAGCTCCCATTCTCATGCTTGATGCTATAGCCGTCTTGATCGCTCTTCTGTAAGATACCCTGTTAGATATCTGGTTAGCAATATTTTCTGCAACAAGGTAAGCATCGAGCTCAGGTTTTTTGATCTCGGTTACCAATACCTTGATATCTTTGTTTGTGACCTTTTTGAGCTCACCTTCGAGGTGAGTAATTTCTTTACCGCTTTTGCCGATAACATAACCCGGCCTTGATGTATGGATGGTTAAAGTTATCTTCTTGGGAGTTCTTTCTACTTCGATCTTGGATATACCGGCGTTATCAAAACGCTTGCGGATATAACCGCGGATCATATTATCTTCCATCAGCTTTGTAGCAAAACTCTTATCGTCATACCAACTGGAATCCCAGCCATTAATGACCCCAACTCTAAAACCTGTCGGATGTGTCTTTTGTCCCAAATGAATCTCCCTTTATATAAAGAAAATAATTTTAATTTACTTGTTAATAACCTGGTCCTGGATGTAGTGATCTACAGCCTTATCAACTGCTTCCTGCAGCGAACCGACGGTAAACTCTCTCAAGCGGAATGAATCCCAGAAATTATCTACCGATCTTTTGTTGCTGATGTAATACATATTCCATGATGTATTAAAATCAAAATCAACGAGGATCCTGCTGCCATCAAATCCTGTATTCACATAAACGTTCAGTTTCCTGAGCACCTGTTCATTTTTAATAATATCATAAACCCAAATATCAGTTTTACCTGAATAAACCTTAGTTTCAATAAACTTATAACCAAACTTATCATCAGCCTGCGAAGCCTGCGCGCTGTAAGCAGCGGCAAACAATACAAAAAGAATAGCGAACTTAGCTGTGATCTTCATGTTATTAGTTCTTGAGTTCCTTTTCTGCTACAACAATTGTGAGGTGGTTAGAGCGTTTTCTCACCCTGTAAGCCCTACCCTGCGGAGCAGGAAGCATTCTTTTTAGAACAGGACCGCCATTAACATAAACTGTCTTTATGAAGATATCTTTTTCTTCTACTCTGCCGGACTCAAGCTTGTTCGAGAGGTTCGACACAGCAGATCTTAAAGTCATTTCAACCACTTTAGAACCGTGTTTCGGTGAAAAATGCAGGATGTTCAAAGCCTCACTTACAGCTTTGCCCCTGATAAGATCCACAACCAGCCTCATTTTCCTGGGTGAACTTTGAATATATCTCTTAATTGCTCTTGCTTCCATCGTTAAATATGATTTTCTATACTCTTAATTAGAAATAAACTTCGGGCGATAACTTTATCAGTCTTTCCTGTTGCCTGAGTGTGACCTGAATATCCTTGTTGGAGAAAACTCACCAAGCTTATGACCTACCATGTTTTCAGAAACGAATACCGGTACAAACTTATTGCCGTTATGTACTGCAAAAGTGTGTCCAACAAAATCCGGTGTTATAGTGGTCGATCTTGACCATGTTTTCAATACTTTTTTCTGGTTTACCTTATTAAGCTCTTCAACTTTTTTCAGAAGCTTAGGGTCAATAAACGGTCCTTTTTTTAGTGATCTTGGCATTGACTAATTTATTACTTTCTTCTCTTAACTATGAATTTGTTTGATAGATTCTTTTTCTTTCTTGTTTTGTAACCTTTAGCAGGAAGTCCCCACGGGCTTACAGGATGACCGCCGCCGGAAGTTTTACCTTCACCGCCGCCCATCGGATGATCGACCGGGTTCATCGCAACACCTCTAACTTTGGGTCTTCTGCCAAGCCATCTTGAACGGCCGGCTTTACCGAGACTGATGTTTTCGTGCTCGAGGTTGCTTACTACACCAATAGTAGCCCTGCAGGTATTCAGGATCATCCTAACCTCACCTGAAGGAAGCTTTATCTGTGTATATTTTTCATCTTTGGCAACAACTATACATGAACTGCCTGCGCTTCTTGCTAGCTGTCCGCCCTTACCGGGCTTTAATTCCAAATTATGAATGAATGTTCCAAGTGGTATGTTAGCAAGGGGTAATGTGTTTCCTACAACTATATCGGCATCAATTCCCGAAAAAATTGAACTACCCACTTTGAGATTATCGGGGCAAATAATATAGGTAATCTCGCCATCGGCGTATTTGATCAAAGCAATGCGTGCCGAGCGATTCGGATCGTATTCAATTGCTTCTACTTTGCCTTCTACTCCAACTTTATCACGTTTGAAGTCAACGATCCTGTACATCCTCTTATGTCCGCCGCCTCTGTGCCTTGAAGTGATCCTGCCGGTATTGTTTCTTCCGCCGGATTTCTTCAGAGGTTTAAGAAGTGACTTCTCAGGTGTACTTTTCGTGATCTCTTCAAATGAAGAAATGGTGTAGTACCTTGTTGCTGGTGTTATCGGTTTTAGTTTTTTTAATGCCATTGCAATATAATCCTAATCAGATTGTAGTCTATTTTTTATTATAATTCTGAAATATGCAAAAAACGAATGATATTTTATTGGTACAGAAGACAAATATAGCGGTTTTT
>JACSRQ010000119.1 GCA_014879675.1 Ignavibacteria bacterium | reverse complement strand
TTGACCGCACTAGAAGCGGCGGCGATGGCAGACAGGCGAAGGGCGAGGCGAAACCCTAGGAAGGGGGACGGGTGAAAGCAGACAATTCCACAAACACTGCGCAAACTGTGGCACACACGCATGCTGGAAACGGGACGTGCCAAGTCCCGTTATCGCGTCCTAAGGTGACCGGCCGAACCTCTATTTGATTTGCTTGGCGAACGCATTCACGAATGCATCGGCGTTTAGCTCGAACTGCGCCAGCCGCTTTGCGACCTCCGTCATACTGGTAGCAACGTCCGGATCAACAAGCTGCTTGGAAAAGCCCCGTATGTTATTGCGAAGCTTTTCGAGACCGGCAGGGTCGATCACGCGCATGCCCGCGACACCATTGGCACCCTGGCCAAGTGTGCGCTCCGGATGCAGCATGATGGGTACGCATGTTGAAGCCAGATACCGGGTCTTGAACCACTCGACCGACTGACCGAGCTGGCCAGCGTCCTTCTTTGCAATCCCGCTTCCTGCCGTCACACCGTTCTTGCATTCGATAACGAGGAAGTATTCGTTAGGTAGTGCCCAGAGATTGTCCGGACCTTCCTTGTATTGCTTCTCTGGTCGCTGTCCGCTTATCCCTAGGAACCAGGCAAGATCATTCACAGCCGCCTCAAATACATCGGATGTTCCAGGCTTGAACTGAAGATCGCTGCACAAGCCATCTGCAAAGAGCTTCATCCTGCATACTCTGATTTCGTGGAACGGGTAGCTTCTCAAAAAGCCAAACCGCTTTCCAATCGCCCCCTCGCCAATTTACATTTAATAAATCCAAAACTTTGGTTACTTTGTAAATTCAGAATTTACAATAATATCATCACAATACTATCATTACATCATATCAAAAAGCTGCTCAGAAAAATTTCGTTCTTATATAATTACCATCTAAAGGTTAAGCCTAAGATGGAAAGTACTGTTAAAGAGAAGGTCTCAGGCTTCACTTTCATTGTACGGCCAACGGTTTTTAATCCGAAAGATTTCCTCTCCAGCGAAGTATTCGCAAAGTACATTCAAACTCTTGAGCTTAATGGAAAGACCATACTCGATATGGGCTCCGGCTCGGGAATCGTCAGCATATTCGCAGCATCAAGGGGCGCAAAATGTGTGGCGGCCGATATTAATCCGGTTGCTATCCGCTGCATCCGCGAAAACGCCGCATTGAATCATTTTGAAAGCCGGATCGAAGCTGTGGAATCAGATCTGTTCATTTCAATCAAACCTGCCGAAAAAAAATTCGATATAATCTTTTTTAATCCGCCTTATTACAGGGGGAATCCCCGCAACAATTTCGAGCGGGCATTCAAAGCCGGGCCAAACCTCGAAGTCATCGATCGTTTCCTCGCGGATTCAAAAGAGCATCTGCTTCCCGGCGGCGAGCTTTGCCTTCTTGTTTCATCGGATATGGATATGGATGACCTGTACCGCAGAATTGCCGGCGCAGGTTACGCTCACAAAATTTTACATTACAATAAACATGCACTTGAAACGTTTTACGTTATACAGGCAGTTATACTATAATATGAATCGGCTATTACTGGAGAATTGTTTCTAATCTATGGGATGGAGAATTTTTATTTTTATAGGAATCTTAATAGGCCTGCAAAGCCTTGTTTACTTTACATTTGTAAACTACTGGAAAACTACACGTCTTTATAAACCTGCTCACCGGTGGTGGATCCTTGCTCCATTTTTACTGTTCAATTTGTCTTTTCTTACTGTTTCACTTGTGTGGGGAAGGAAATTCTCGCCGCCGGATTGGTTTAAAATTGCCGGCTTATACCCGTTTTATATTTGGATGGCTGCAACATTCTTCATTTCGCTATGGCTGTTGATAGGAAAAATAATCAAGCTGCCGTTCCAGATACCTGTTTGGATAGCGAAAATTTTCAGGCCGCTCAGGGAAAAGATCAACTCTGTAAAAGAAAAGAAAGCCGTAAAAACCGTGGATCTTTCGCGCAGAAAATTTGTGCGCTTCGCAACTATGGGTATTTCAACCTATGCATTCGCGGGAGCAACATACGGAATGCTGAAGCATGATTCATACGAAATCGACTATAAACAAATCACGATCGAAAACCTTCCGCCTGAGCTGAGGGGTACAACCATTACCTTACTTAGCGATATCCACGCAGGGCAGTATATGAATGAAAAGGAAATGCGCGAGTATGCTGATGTGATAAACTCGCTTGAAAGTGATATAGTATGCATACCGGGTGATTTTGTGAATTTTGAATCGCGGGATGTACATATGCTTACCAGCGCTTTCAGAGATGTAAAGGCTAAGCATGGAATTTACGGCTCCCTGGGCAACCATGATTTTTTCCAGGATGCCGATTATGTTGCCAAAGCCCTTAGTAATGAATCGCCCATTCAGCTTCTTCGCAATGAGCACCGCGTACTGAAAATTAACGGCAAAGAGCTGTACATGATGGGAATTGATGATACACAGAGCTCGGGGGCGCGGATGGATGAAGTCCTGAAGTACTACGGCGCAATGGATGAATATTTGAAGAACAATGAGGCGGCATTCAATACAGCGCCGAAGGTTCTGCTTTGCCACAAGCCATACGGATTCGATACCCTCGCCACAAAGGAAATTGACCTGGTTCTTTCCGGTCATACGCACGGCGGACAGGTTGTACCGATCAAATTCGGTACATTCAATCTCTCGTTCGCCGCAACAGTCAGCAAGTATATAGAAGGCATCTACAAGATCGGGAAATCGAACATGTATGTATCACGCGGCATCGGTTCCGTTGGACTTCCAATCCGCATCAACTGCCCGCCCGAAATTACAAAAATAACACTGGTGTGATTGTAGCATTGTTGTATTAACAGAACAATTCCAAACTCCAGGAAAATTATCAGCTTACAATTTCTCTTCCATTTTTCTAAAATGCTAAATAACCCGGCCTATGCAAAACAGCTGAAACAGAACTCAGAGAACGCATTAATAATAGCAAAAAATTTGTTTGAGGCGAAGCCGAGTTATTTTTTGCGTCTATTGCGTTCTCAGAGTTCAGGCTGTTTTGCAGAAGCCGGCGATTTTTCTTTGGTTACTTTCTTTTGATCGCTCAAAAGAAAGTAACAAGACACCTCTAAACTGTAATTAAATTTTCGCTATTTTTGAATCATAATGAACCGTAAGTTCAAAATATTTCTCCCGCTGATAATCCTAAGCGTCGTACTTACACAGCCTGTTCTGCAGGCAGGTGACAGAAAAACTGTAATATTCAGCGCCCTAAGTGATACCATTGGCGTTAGCAGTCTGACCCCACAAAGCGCTGATTCTATTTTCAGCTTTATAAAACAGAACAGCGATATTATCGATTTCGATGACTGCAATATCTGCAAATCACGCGCACATATAATAGCCCGTATAATTGAAAAATATTTTCCCCACATATCTGCCGGCAAGGTATGGCTTATCGCTGATTCAAAGCGCAGCTCAACGAAAGAAATATACCGGTACAAGCCTGTTATTATGCTTCAAGGAAAAGGTTCGTGTGATTCATGGATATATCATGTTGCCCCGGTTTTAATTTCCGGCACCGATACAATTGTGATAGATCCGGCAACACAATCAAAGCCCGTATCGCTCAGCACATGGTATGAAGGAATTATCCGGCCGGGCGGCACAGGATTCATTGTCATAAAAAATTCGCAATGGTACATCTACCCTGAAGACAGGGATGGCTATTTTCTTGATGAGCTGCATCCGTGGATCGAAAACAGCGGGGACCTGTATGATGCCGCTTACCTTAGATCCATCGATGAAACACTCCGTGCCAAACACGGATTTTTTGAACCATGGAAATTCAAATTCTATACGCAAAAACTCTTCGAATTGGTGAAATAATTCTTCGTGCCACGAATACCCACGTGCTATTTCTTGAAAATGCGTTGACTATCGATCTTACATTTTTTCTCCAGGATTAATTTCTTGGAACTTCTGTCATACCTTCTGCCGGGGCAGACAGGTATCCAGCAGGTATCCAGCAGGTATCCAGACATGAGATAACAATCAAGAATTTATATACAGCGCCGGGTGATTTATGATTTATAAATACCATCTTCCATAATCTGCCGGTGTTCTGGATATTCGTTCCTTCCAAAATCTACCTCTAGACAGCTGCTTCCGCAGGTGTGACAAACATTTCTCGTGCCACGAATACCCACGTGCTATTTCTTAAAAATGCCTTAATCATTAATCTTACATTTTTCCTGCAGAACTAATTTCGTGGAGTTACTGTCATACCTGCGGAAGCAGGTATCCAGACATGAGATAACAATCAGGAATTGATATACAGCACCGTGTGATTTAAGATTTATAAACGCTATCTTTCTTAATCTGCCGGAGTTTTGGATATTCGTTTCTTCTTATTCGCCTGATTCGAGCGCATGCACGAATACCCGTTTAAACGCATATTTATTAATATGATAGGTTTTTAAAACCCCGCAATTGACTTATGTCAAAGGGTTTCCCGTTTATTCAGGATAACTTTGTATCAGAAAGAAAATTCTAATTATAAAACAAAGGAGTTTGAAATGCTGGTACAAAAAGAGAATAAGATAGGCGAAACAGTTGCGAAGAATTTCCGCGCATCAAAAGTATTCGAGAGCTACGGACTTGATTTCTGTTGCGGCGGGAAAAAATCAATAGAAGCTGCTTGCAGCGAAAAGAAGATCGATACCGGCAAAGTGCTTGCAGATCTTGCGATGATCCAAGATATTAACGATATCAACGCACATTACCAAAACTGGGAGCCTGATTTCCTGGTAGAGTATATCATCAACAATCACCACACTTATGTTACAAATTCAATTTCCACCATAGAACATCACCTTCAGAAAGTTGTTAACGCGCACGGCGAGCGCCATCCGGAAACCGCACAGGTTCAGGTTTGCTTTACCGATCTGAAGAATGAATTGCTCGATCACATGGCAAAGGAAGAGAAAATGCTTTTCCCATACATTAAAAAGATGTGTTTTGCACTGAAGAACACTCTCGAAATTCCCGCCGCCCCGTTTGGAACTGTTGAAAACCCGATCAAAATGATGGAAGCCGAACACGACAATGCAGGCATTGTGATGAAGGAAATCAGCACTCTTACCGACTCATACACCCCGCCGGCTGATGCATGTGCCACGTTCCGGGTTTTATATAACGAGCTGCAGGAGTTCGAAAACGATCTTCACATGCACGTGCATCTCGAAAACAACATCCTGTTCCCCAAAGCCCTGTTGCTCGAGAAAAAAATGAACCAAATATTTGAAACATTATAAAAAACGGCAAACAAAAATAAATAATTGAAAGGAAAATTAATAAGATGCAAATCTCAGAATTCAGAAAACACTCAACAACAGCTTTATTGGTAATGTTACTGTGCCTGGCCGCATTTAGCGGTTGCGGCAAAGGAGAAGAGTTTGGTGTTGGCCCGGTAAAAGAAGAAATGAAACTTACACCCGTTGATGCAGCGCTTTATTCAAAAGGCGAACAGATATTCAACACAAAGTGCGTTGCATGCCACAAATTCGGCTCCAGGCTTGTGGGCCCGCCGCTTAAGGATGTTACAAAACGCAGAAGGCCAGAATGGATAATGAACCAGATATTAAACCCACTTGAGATGACTCAAAAAGATAAAATTTCAAAAGAGCTTTTCGCGCAGTATTTAATTCAAATGACCTTTCAGGATGTTACAACGGATGATGCAAGAGCGCTGCTTGAGTACATGAGAGCGGTTGATGAAGGCAAAGTAAATCCTCAATAGTATATAATGAAAAATAAAATTAAAATGATCTTCTACTTAACTAATACAGTTCCACACAGGGAGAAAATAGCATGAAACTCTTCAGAAAGATCCTAAACAAAGCATTTGATTCACATGTTCTGCCTCCAATAACTGCCGCGCTGATTCTGGCCATGTTGTTTACGGCGTTACTTGCAGCTGGATGCGGAAAGAAAGACGGCACCACGACCCTTAACATGAGTGAAGATGCCGCAAACAAAGTATACGTAGCACCCGGCAAGTATGATGAGTTCTATTCATTCATATCCGGCGGATTCAGCGGGCAGCTTGCCGTTTATGGCCTTCCGTCAGGAAGACTGTTCAGGGTTATCCCTGTTTTTTCGGTTGACCCCGAAAAAGGCTGGGGATACACAGAAGAAACCAAGCCAATGCTTATGACTTCACAGGGATTTATACCATGGGATGACGCACATCATACTGAGCTCTCGATGACTGACGGTGTACCCGATGGCAGATGGATATTTCTCAACGGAAACAACACACCAAGGCTTGCAAGGATAGATCTCAAAACTTTCCGTACTGCTGAAATACTCGAGATCCCAAACAGTGCCGGCAACCATTCTTCGCCGTTCATTACTGAAAACTCCGAGTATGTAGTATGCGGAACCAGATTCAGTATTCCAATTAAAGAGCTTGATGTTCCTATAGATTCATACAAGGAAAAATTCAACGGAACGATAAGCTTTGTAAAGATAAACCCTCAAAGCGGCAACATGAATGTCGATTTTCAGATCTTAACGCCTCCGTTTGATTACGATCTTAGCCACGCCGGCAAAGGGCCATCTCACGACTGGTTTTTCTTTTCATGTTATAACACTGAAGAAGCATACACACTTCTTGAAGTGAACGCCAGCCAGAAAGATAAAGATTTCATAATGGCTGTTAACTGGAAAAAAGCTGAAGAGTACCTGAAGCAGGGCAAGGCAACAGATAAGGAAAGCGAGTATTATCACAATGTTTACGACGATGGTACTCATAGCGCAAAAAGCGAAATACTGAAAACAGTCAAAATGCTTGATCCAAAAGATTGCCCCGGTATGATTTATTACATCCCCTGCCCCAAATCACCTCACGGCGCAGATGTTGACCCGAGTGGCGAGTATATTATAGGCGGTGGAAAACTGGCAACGGTAATCCCTGTATTTTCTTTTTCCAAGATGCTTAAGGCAATTGAAGATAAACAGTTTGACGGTGATGTTGCGGGTATACCCGTAATAAAATATGAAGCTGCGCTTCATGGTGAAGTTCAGAAACCCGGTTTGGGTCCTCTGCACACAGAGTTTGACGATAAGGGGTTTGCATATACATCAATGTTTGTAAGCAGTGAAGTTGTAAAATGGGATATCAAGAAACTCGAAGTTGTTGACAGGGCACCTTCGTTCTATTCAGTAGGGCATATAATGATCCCCGGCGGCGACAGTAAAAAACCGTGGGGAAAATATCTTGTTGTCATGAATAAAATAACAAAAGACCGCTTCCTGCCAACAGGTCCTGAGCTCACTCAATCAGCACAGCTTTACGATATATCCGGCGAGAAGATGAAGTTGCTGCTCGACTTTCCGACAATTGGTGAGCCGCACTACGCACAGGGTATTCCGGCGGAGATGCTTGTGAAAAATTCAGTTAAGATATTTAAACTTGATGAGAATAAACATCCCTACGCGATCAAGTCGGTTAATGATGCAAGGGTTGAGCGCAAAGGCAACGAAGTTCATGTTTATATCGGTATGGTTAGATCACACTTTACACCAGATAACATCGAAGGTGTTAAAGTTGGAGATAAAGTGTTTTTCCATGTTACCAATATGGAACAGGATTGGGATATCCCGCATGGCTTTGCAGTTAAAGGTAACAACACTTCGGAAATGCTGATAATGCCGGGTGAAACACAGACTATAACGTGGGAACCTCAAACAGCAACAGTGTACCCATTCTATTGCACTGATTTCTGCAGCGCGCTGCACCAGGAAATGCAGGGATATATCAGGGTTCAGCCTAAGGATTCAAACGCACAGATCAAGTTTCAAACAGGAACGAAATAACAGTATATAATCCGCACCTAACCCCTCTCTTTTAAAAAGAGAGGGGGATAAGGCGGAATGCAAAAATGAAAAAGATAACCAGAATTACAATTTTAGTCTGCTCGCTTGCAATGATAGCAGCTTACTTCACACCAATATGGTCGATTGATCTTGAAGCGCCGCAATATCCTGAGGGACTAGGTATGAAGATATGGATAAACAAGATCACAGGTGATCTTAATACTATTAACGGATTGAACCATTACATCGGTATGAAAAAGATTGAACCTGACTCAATTAAAGAGCTTACCATAATGCCTTTCATCCTGGCGAGCTTAATCCTTTTTGGAATTATCACGGGGTTTTTGGGAAGGAAAAAGATACTTGGAGTATTTGTTGTTGTCTTTTTGATCGCTGGTATAGCCGGAGGAGTAGATTTTTATATGTGGGAGTATGACTACGGGCATGACCTGGATCCGACTGCGGCAATTATTGTACCGGGCATGAGCTATCAGCCTCCCTTATTCGGAAGTGAACAATTGCTCAACTTCGTGGCTCATTCATACCCGGATACCGGCGGCTGGATCGTTATTGGTACAGGAATCTTAATGGTACTTGTTTTTATTTATGAACTAAAGTTCAATAAGAAAGAACAGAATAAAAATGTGCAATATGAACATGCTAAGGCATAAAATAATAATCATTCTTGCCGCGGCAGCAATGATGTTTACAGGTTCGGCATGCAGTACAGACCCGGAAGAAATCAGGTTTGGTACTGACCAGTGTTCGCTGTGCAGAATGAATATTTCAGAACACCGCTTCGGAGCTGAGATAGTTACAAAAAAAGGAAAGATCTTCAAGTACGATGCTGCCGAATGCATGTTTAATGCGTTGAGCCTTGGAAACATAAGTTATGATGATGCCGCAGGGTTTTATGTGGTAGATGCTTCAAATCCGAAACAACTGATAGATGGTATTAATGCATCTTATTTGATCAGTGAAAAGGTTCCAAGCCCGATGGGTGCGAATCTTTCATGTTATTCAAAAAAAACAGATGCCGAGGCAATTCAGAAACTCAATGGCGGCGAACTGAAAACCTGGGAAGAACTGCTGACCAAGTTTAAAGTAAAATAAACTGCAGGCTGTAAGCTTCGGGTTGCAGGTTAAAAGTTGCAGGTTAAAAGTTGCAGGTTAGAAGTTACAGGTTAGAAGACACAGGTTTCAAGAAACGGATTAAAAGTGCAGACTGAAGTGAAAAGCAAAAGAAATATAACAAACAAATAAATTGAAGTTGACCCTCAAAATACTATTACTCCTTGCAATAAACTTCGGGTTAATACAGGCCAAAGATGTAACAGTGCACCAGGGTGAAAGTATCAAGATTGCAGTTCAAAACTGCGCCGCCGGTGATAGGATCATAGTGAAAGAGGGACTCTACAAGGAATCAGAGATCCTTATAAACAAACCCATTGAACTTATAGGCGAAGGATATCCCGTAATTGACGGCCTTGCCAAAGGTGAGATAATAGTAATAAGGTCAGATAGTGTAACCATAAAAGGATTTTACATAAATAATTCCGGTTACAGCGGAATGAAGGATTATGCCGCTATCAGGGTTGAAAACAGTAATCACTGCACAATACAAGCCAACCGGCTTATTAATAATTATTTTGGCATTTATCTCGCAAACTGTAAAGAGTGCACGATACTTTATAACGAGGCAAGCAGCAATGCCGTAAGTGAAAGCTCATCAGGTAACGGGATCCATTTATGGAAATGCTCGGGAATAACCGTGAGCAATAACACAGTCACCAAACACCGGGACGGCATCTATTTTGAATTTGTAACAGGCAGTATTGTGAAAAACAATTCGACTTTTAAAAACGTCCGGTATGGCCTGCATTTCATGTTTTCCAATAACTGCGATTACGAAAACAATGTATTCAGCCAGAACGGCGCGGGAGTTGCGGTTATGTACACAAAACATGTTAAAATGCTGAATAACCGTTTCGAAAATAACTGGGGCGCGAACTCTTACGGCCTGCTGCTCAAAGATATTACAGATAGCTACATTTACAACAATAAGTTCACTGCTAATACTGTTGGCATATACTCTGAAGGCGGAACCCGGATAAATATCGATCGAAACACGTTCACCGCTAACGGTTATGCCTGCAAGATACTTGGCAACTGTACAGAAGATACTATAAGGGATAACAATTTCTTCATAAACACCTTTGATATAACCACTAACAGCTCAAGAAATGCAAATCTTTTCACCGGCAACTACTGGGATAAGTACAGTGGATATGATATGAATAAAGATGGCACGGGTGATGTGCCATACAGGCCGGTAAGCCTCTTCAGCAAAATAGTTGAAGAAACTCCTGAAGCAATTTTTCTTCTCAGAAGCTTCATAGTCGATATTCTGGATGCTGCGGAAAAAGTTGTGCCGGTTTTCATACCGGAATCGCTTATCGATGAAAAACCGCGAATGAAAAAGGTGGAGTGAGTTGAGTTGGCTGTATAGAATGCATGAAGTGTGCAGTGTAGAGCAATTATGATCATGATTGAAGAATAAAAAGGGTTCACAAAAATTGAAAATGATACAGATAGATAATTTAGTTAAAAGGTACGGAAAGACGGAAGCATTAAAAGGGGTAAGCGTGGAGTTTCCAAAAGGAAGTGTTTGCGCAGTAATGGGACCCAACGGTTCGGGAAAAACTACCCTGCTCAAAAGCATACTTGGACTCGTTAAGCCGGATAGCGGCTCGATTGAAGTAAACGGTGTGCGCTTGAATGGCAGCTCCGCATACAGGAAAAATATAGGCTACATGCCGCAATACTGTTGTTTCCCGGAAAATCTCAGGGTGCGTGAGATAGTAGCTATGCTTAAGGATATCAGGGGAAATGGCTGCACATATGACTATGAGCTTGCCGAAAAACTCAATATCAGGAAGATCCATGATAAACCCATCGGTACTCTTTCCGGCGGCACAAAACAACGTGTAAGCTGCGCAATAGCATTCCTGTTTTCACAGGATATCATTATTCTTGATGAACCAACAGCTGGACTTGACCCCGTTTCAAGCGAAATCGTAAAGAACAAGATCCTTGCCGAAAAAGAAAATGGCAAGCTTATAATAATAACCAGCCATATCATCAGCGAAGCAGAAGCAATAGCAGACCGGATAATTTATATGCTTGAGGGGAATATTTGTTTCAACAGCACAAAACAAACACTATACGAACAAACAGGCCAGAATAGCCTGAACAAGGCTATTGCATCACTTATACAGGAAGGTCCCATAATATAATGACAACGTTGAAGATCCTGAAATATGTAGTTTACGATATGCTTAGAAGCAGGATGATAATAATTTATACCGCACTTTTATTTTTGGTATCTTTCGGGATCATATATACCGGAAAGGATGTCTCTAAGGCGGTGATTAGTCTGCTGAATGTGGTTCTGCTTATCGTACCGCTGGTGAGTATAATATTCGGTACAATTCATTTCTACAACAGCAGAGAATTCATGGAGATGGTGCTTGCGATGCCAGTTGAAAGAAAACATATATTCTGGGCTGAGTATGCAGGGCTATCATTAACATTGGCTGCCGGCTTCACACTTGGAACAGGGCTGCCGCTGTTGATCTATGGCGGCGCTGACGGCGCGATCTATCTTCTACTGAGCGGTGTATTGCTTACATTCATTTTCTGCGGACTGGCATTTTTAGGTTCGGTGATAAATAAAGATAAAGCCAAAGGAATCGGTTTTTCACTCGTTGTTTGGTTCTATATGGCTGTTATATTTGATGCACTTGTTTTGGCAGGTTACTTTGCTTTCAGTCAGTACCCGCTTGAAAAAGCTACAATAATAGTTTCAGCCCTTAACCCGGTTGATCTTGCCCGTATCTTTATACTTCTGAAAATGGATGTATCTGCGCTAATGGGTTATACCGGCGCGTCCCTTCAGCAATTTTTTGGCAGCTGGTTCGGAATGATGTATTCCGGAATATTTTTGCTTTTGTGGGCTGTTCTTCCGGCACTTGCCGCCTTACGGATATTCAACAGAAAGAATTTTTAGGTCATCCTTGCATGCCTGGCAAATGCGGGGGTTTCACTTAGTGCTGAATATATTTTACTGATGAGGGTAACGATGCCGAGAACTTTTGCAATCTTTCGGCGAGCATTATCGCGTCGTTAGGGTTCGGCGCATAAAAATCAACTGCAGTAGTGCCGCAAACCAGATTGGGACGTGTCATTTCCCATGAACCAATTTTCTTCCAGCTGCGGGGCAGGCCGCCGTATTGATCGAACCAATGCTCATACACAATTACAAGCTCTGCGTTATATTTTTTTGTAAGTTCATCTATGGCTGCAGTATTATATGTGCCAGCGATCTTTTTCCTTCCTGCGTCAATATCTGCAAGTCCCCAAAGATCAACAATACGGCTGTTTGTGTAATAGCTGATGATACCGATATCATTTGCGGCAATGGTTTTGCCCGGCAGGTTTTCGCTGATAAACTTTGCCATCTGGAAATGCTGCTCATAAATGTTGTTTGATGCGAGCGGGATAAGCACATCCGGCGCGATCCTTACGCCAAGCGAGAGGATCATAACTGCATAAATGAATTTTCTGTACCTGTACATTGCCTGCGGAATGAGTTTATCATATCCGCCGCTTGCGGTAATGCGTTTATGCAGATCTATAACCAGCACGGGTATTGCCAGCGAAACGAGATAGGCTTCGTAGCGGTAGAACCAGCCTGTCTGTGCGAACATCATGTGCAATAAGTAAGAGCCTGAAAACAGCAGCAGCAATACCGAGGCAGGATTTTTTAGATAATCTTTCTTCTTAAGCATAAACCAAACTGCGGTAAGCAGAGCTGGCAGAAAAAAAACAAGATCCGGCTCAAGCATACGTTTTGCAGCTCGCGGCAGGATCTTAAGCAGTGAGATAACATCCGTACCCGGCGCGCCGAATTTTACCAGCAGCGGATTCGGGACAAAAAGCCACCCGTTCGAAACAGATACATAACCGTAAATCAGAACCGGCATAGCGGCTCCCAGCATTAAAACAAATACAGCCGTATACTTTTTTTTGAATAGCAGTATCTGCGCTGCAATAGAAAGCAGGAACACATCTTCATAACGGACTGCAGTCAGAAGCATACCCAACAGAAATGTATAAATAATATCAGGCGCGGTATTCTTTTCGGCAGTTGTTATACGGGCAAAGTGCGCCGCAAAAAGTATCACAAGCAGTATCTGCAGGATATGCTCCATGCCCGTGAACACCAGCACCGGCAAAGGGGCTGCGAAAATGAAGATGAGCAATAATGCAAAGGAATATTTGGTAATGCCGGATTTTTGGAGCAATCCATACACTGCATAGATGGCAGCAATTGAAAACAGAATATTCAGTATAAGCGGAATATAAATATTAGCACCTGTTACGATATACACACCGGCAATCAGCAGGCTCCAAAGCGGTGATGATGCCGCCGAGGAAAAATCCATTTGGTTCATGGCCCATTTGCCATCAAAGGCAAGGTGTTTGGCAATTGTCATGTGAATATATGGGTCATCCAAAACATACACAAACTGCCCCGAATTAACCAGCAGTACAATCATATATGTGAGCAGCGTGAAAGCTATAAAGATAAGCGAAGCCTTGAGCGGTATTTTATCTGCAAGGATATTTTTCATTCTTCAAATGCGAATCCTTCAATTTCCGGCTGCCTGTATTTAAGCAGTTTTTGCGCAAGCATGATCTCATACGGCGCGCTTAATATAGAGGTGCGGTAACGCCAGCCGCCAAGCAGCTTAAGCAGGCTGCGCTTCCAGCCTTTTATTTTCAGATCACTTTTTGTGGGATAATATGCATTCAGTGTCTTTTCGAAATTCCTTATCATTTTAAAATGATGCGGCTTTAACCAGGGGGTGAGCGGATTTTTCCGCAGATCAAAATTCTGCCATTTAGGTGAGATCCATTCTTCAAGCGTTTTAGGGTAGTCAAATCCCTTCAGCTTAGCCGCCATAGACATTTCCGAATCTTCGAAGTTCACGGGTGAGTATGTGTAAATTATTATCTCGGTATCAGGATTGATCTGTTTTATTTTTTTGATAAACGCGAGATCATTTTTAATATCGCGGGTAACGTTATCGGTCGGATTCCCGAGCACAAAGGAAAACTCCGGCACTATACCGTACTGTTTGCATTTTGCTGCAAGGTCTATCAGTGTTTGCGCCGTTTGCGTGCCCCCTTTGTGCATGAGCTTAAGCACTTCCTCTGAGCTTGACTCCGCACCGAAAAATATCATCCTGCATCCTGCATCAGACATCATCTGCCACGTATCATCCGAAAATTTCATTACAGTATCAGGCCTTGCTTCGCCCCACCAGCCAATGTTAAGATGTTTTATGGCTTTGGAAAAATCATACACGCGTTTTTCAGCAACGAAGAAATTGTTATCGTGAAACTCCACCGCGCCTATGTTGAACTTTTCCTTCAGGTAAATTATATCATCCGCAGTAAGCTCTGCGCTTCTGCCAAGCCATTTGCCCTTGTATAAGCCGGCAACTGCGCAGAATCCGCACAGGAACGGACAGCCAACGCTTGAGTGATATCCAATTGTGCGCGGACCCAAATATGTTTTGGATATGCTTAAATATTTCTCTACTTCAGATCTGTGATAAGGCAGCCTTGGAATAAGATCAGGGTCAATAGGTTCGGCTTTCTTGTTGTGCTTTACTACACTGCCCTCTTTATACGAGAGTCCTTCGATCTCAGAAAGTTTCTTCGCGCCTGGTTTGGATTCCAGTGCATCGATAAGCTCGGTGAAAGAGAGCTCTGCATGCCCTTTCAGCACGAAATCAACATACGCCGAATTGAGCACTGTGTTGGGATGTAGTGAAGGAAAGTAACCGCCCCAGATAATTTTGAGTTCGGGAAAGCGTGTTTTTATTTCTTTAGAAATTGCATAAGCGCGGCGAAGCTGCAGTGCGGGCATAACCGTTATGCCGATGTATTTCACTCCATGCGGCGCCATTTGCGCAATTGCCGAAGCAGCATTGATTCCCAGGTTCTCATCGGTAATAGAATAATCATACTTTCCCTCAAGGAATGCGCCGAGAGTAAGCAGTGAATTCGGGACACGGAATCCCCAATTAGCCGATTTTGGATTAATCAATGCTATCATATTGCCGCGAAGTGTGCGTTTAGCTGCATTTTGAGTTTTTCGTTTATATTGCTACAAAGTTAGTGAATATGGGTTAATAAAGAAGTGAAAATGTATTGCTGAAAATTCTCCCAAAAAGAGGAAGGAACGTTGATACAGGTCACCAGCAGATTTTGGAAGATTGCGTTTTTAAATCATAAATCTACAGGTGCTGGATATAACATCTCGATTGTTGTTTTGGGTCTGGATACCTGCTGTCCGCTTGTTGAGCCGCCGGCGAAATCCCGCTTGCGGGATCATACCTTCTGTCCGCTTGTCATACCTGCGAAGGCAGGTATCTAGCGGTGAATTTTGCTAGAAAAGTAAAACCAGAGCACCAGCAGATTATGTAAGATAGCGTTCATAAATAATAAACTAACCGGTGCTGAATATCAATTCTTGATTGTTATCTCATGTCTGGATACCTGCCTTCGCAGGTATGACGGGCGCCTTCTCCCCCTCTCCTCCGAGGAGAGGGGGCAGGGGGGTGAGGTGATATAATAGAGGCTACTCGTTCCACGAAATCAGAGTATGGTGAATAATGCTTTTTGCAGCTGAATGCCTTTTGAACCTATCGTCCTGTGAAATTCGTGGCACGAGAAATGCAAATAAAAAAGGCTCTCTGGTGGAGAGCCTTTCAGGTAACTTTATAATTACTTTTTATCTTCCGGCATCTTCTTCATTATTCCCATCATTTTCCGCTCCTGGACTTCGCCTTTTATAGTCTTCGAAGTATCAGTCTTCAGCGTATCTTCAACAATTCTTATCTTACCCACACTTATTTTGTCATTAACACTGCTGCTATCGGTATTACAGTTCTCCTGCACGGATTTTTTGTATGTAATACCGCCTTTCACGTTATGATCTTCAGCGGGAATGTTTGTGGAATCACCCTTGTTATTATTCCCGCTGTGAACGGTTGAATCAACAAGCGCGATTGCGCCTGTGAGCGGAATATCATCGCCGCCTGAATTTCCGGGGTTTCCGCATGAGCTGAGCATAGCCGAAGCGCAAAGCATCAGCGCAAGCGCGGATACGCGGAATGGCGTCATTACAGGCAGCAAATAACCAGGGAACCTGAGTTTCGGCTCCTCAATATTTATTTTCAGAAGCGGCACTTCATCATTTTCTTCGCAGATCTGGCTGGTGTTGAATCTACCGCATATTTTAGCGTTCATATTTTCAGCAAGATATCTCTGTATCTCTTCCTCGGATCTATTGGAGAAATCAATTACATCTTTTGAGCATACGCCGCAAAACGCGCCCTGTTCGGTCGGGGTCATTTTGTCCCAGTCTTCAAAACATGGTTCCGGAATGTAGATTTTAAACAGATTTTCGTGTGCCATATTGCCGCCTTAATTAGATAAAACCTTTCGATATTACCTTATTTACTTGCTGCATAGGGCATTTGTTCCCGTAACGGCCGGATAAGTGATTAAAATCATATGATAGAGCCTGAAATCTCCATTTTTTTGTATAATGGAAATCTAATAACTAAACCAATACACTACCATGTACGAAAAAAGCATAGAGCTGCTTAACAAGGCGGCAGCAGATGAGCTGAGCGCTGTTCATCAATATATGTATTTTCACTTTCACTGCGATGACCAGGGATTCGATCTTCTTGCGGGACTCTTCCGGAAAACGGCTATCGAAGAAATGATGCATGTAGAAAAACTTGCCGAGCGAATTCTTTTCCTCAAGGGTGATGTAAACATGAAGCTTGCCGAAGAATCAAAACAGGTATAAGATGTAAAGGGAATGCTTGAGATCGCAAGAAACATGGAAGAGCAAAGCGCTAAGGATTATAATAAATGGGCTAATGAGTGCTCGGCTAATTCAGATTCAATCTCAAAGCAGCTTTTTGAGGGATTGGTCGCTGATGAAGAACGCCACTATGCACAATATGATGCCGAGCTTGATAACATCGCACGTTTTGGTGCAAACTACCTTGCGCTGCAATCCATTGAACGCAGCAAAGCAGCATCAACCGCACCGCCGGTTAAGTAACCCCGGAATCAATTCAATATATTTTAAGACAATAAAAAAGCGGCCCGTTTTCGAGCCGCTTTCTTTATTAAATTAAGTTTTCACGCCTGACTTCCGAAGGAAGTTTTCACATTCCATTTTTGCCTTTTGCCTTTTTCACTTTTGCCTTACTACACTTCATAATACAAATGGAATTCATACGGATGAGGCCGTAAAGCCATTGGCTTAACTTCGTTTTCCATTTTGTAATTGATCCATGTCTCAATCAGGTCATCAGTAAATACTCCGCCGGCTTTTAGGTAATCATTATCAGCCGCAAGATGCTCGAGTGATGACTCAAGGCTATCGGGCGCCTGCGGAATTTTCTTAAGCTCTTTGCTGCTTAAGTGGTAAATATCCATTTCCATTGCTTCACCCGGATCGATCTTATTCTGAATGCCGTCAAGTCCTGCCATTAACATTGCTGAAAATGCGAGGTATGGATTAGCAGTTCCATCGGGACAGCGGAACTCAACCCTTTTAGCTTTCGGGCTTTCGGAATACATCGGAATCCTGATAGCCGCGCTGCGGTTACCTTTTGAATACGCAAGGTTAACCGGCGCTTCGTAACCTGGAACCAAACGTTTGTATGAATTTGTGGTTGGATTTGTTAATGCTAAAAGCGATGGCGCATGTTTCAGCAATCCGCCTATGTAGTAAATGGCAGTCTGGCTGAGTCCTGCATATTCATCACCTGCAAAAAGCGGCTTGCCGTTCTTCCATAAGCTCTGGTGTGTATGCATTCCGCTGCCGTTATCGCCGAATATCGGCTTCGGCATGAATGTTGCGGTTTTGCCAAATCCGCGCGCGGTATTTTTAACTATGTATTTGAACATCATCAGCTTATCGGCGCACTCGAGCAGTGGACAGAAACGGTAATCTATTTCAGCCTGGCCGCCAGTTGCCACTTCATGGTGCTGTGTTTCAATTTCAATGCCGGCATTAAGCAAATGTTCAACCATTGCATTGCGGATATCATTGGTGCTATCAGCCGGCGGTACCGGGAAGTAACCTTCCTTCTGGCGGATCTTATGTCCTAAATTCACTTCAAGCTCAGTACCTGTATTCCAGAATCCTTCGCGTGAATCAACCTTATACCAGCTGCTGTATTCATTCACATTGTATGCAACATGATCGAGTATAAAAAATTCAGCTTCCGGTCCGCAGTAAATTGTATCGGCTATCTTTGTCGAGCGCAGGTATGCTTCGGCTTTTTTTGCCACATATCTGGGATCACGGCTATACGGCTGTTTGGTTGCGGGTGAAATTATATCGCAGATAAGCGAAATATTTTTGGTAGCCATAAATGGATCGATATTCGCGGTCTCGGGATCGGGGAATACAAGCATGTCAGATTCATTGATTGACTGCCAGCCCCTTATCGATGAGCCGTCGAAACCGAGTCCCTCGGTAAATACTTTTTCATCAAGATTCTTAGCCGGTATGCTGAAATGCTGCCACTGGCCGGGCATATCAGTGAAGCGGAAATCCACCATCTTAACGTCATGCTTTTTTATCATAGCAAGCACGTTTTTGATCGCTGCCGAATTTGCTGCCATTTATTTTATTCTCCTTTTATGATTTATAACGTAAAATACATTTTATATTCAAACGGGTGAGGCATAGTGTTGATAGAGTTTATCTCTTTATGTTTATTCTCTATCCACTGATTTATCAGCTCTTCGGAAAAGACATTATCGCGCCTCAGGAATTCGCTGTCGCTTTCAAGCGCGTCGAGTGACTCTTCAAGATTCCTCGGCAGGAAATGAACCGCGTCATTTGCAGCGTGCTCAATAATATTTTTCTCAAACGGACCGAAACCTTCTTTAACCGGGTCGATCTTATTTATGATGCCATCAACCCCTGCCATCAATATTGCTGAAAGGCATAGGTATGGATTCGCGGTAGAGTCCGGCGGCCTGTATTCAAACCTTGTCATCTCGGGATTTGATACATAACTTGGTATCCTGATCGCTGAGCTCCGGTTACCTTTGCTGTAAGTTAGCGCAACCGGCGCTTCAAAGCCGGGCACAAGGCGCTTGTATGAATTAGTGCTGGGGTTTGTGAATGCCGAAAGCACCCTTCCGTTCTTGAGCAATCCCCCGATGAAATACCTGCCTAGCTGATTTACATTGCCATACTCACCCTTTTGGTAGAAAGCGTTCTTTCCGCCTTTGGTGAGAAAAGTGTGAACATGCATACCGCTGCCGGGCTGCTTGAACATTGGCTTCGGCATGAATGTAATGTGAATATTGTTCTGCTTGGCAAGATTGAAGAGCGCATATTTCACGGTCACAACATTATCCGCGGTATTAAGAAGTGTCTCGAAGTAAGTTTCAATTTCCTGCTGGCCTCGCTCGCCTGTTTCGTGATGGTGATATTTAACCTTGATGCCGAAATCCTTCAGCATGCGGCAAGCTTTATCCCGGAAATCATCATACACATCGAAAGGGTTAGCAGCATGGTACGCGTTTGTGAAAAATTCTTCGGCATGCTCAACTTCGTAGAATGATCCTGAAGTGCGGGTATCGTATTTAACCTTGCTGAAAATGTAAAATTCGAATTCAGGTCCCCATAACGATAGATCCGCCCCGGTATATTTTTTTACCAGTGATTCAGCCAGCCTTGCAACATGGCGGCCATCCTGCGAAAACGGAGTACGCTCTTCATCGGTTAGGAAAATGTTCGCATAAAAACTGAGCGTTTTTGCTTCGCGGAAAGGGTCGAGATTCGCAGTTGCAAGATCCGGCACAAGGATCATATCGCTGTTCTCAACCTTGCGGAAGCCGTAGCTGGAGCCGTCAAAACCAACACCTTCATTCATAAGGGTTGTAATAATTTCGTCATATATCGGCAGCGAAACATGGTGCAGCCTGCCTGTGAGGTCAATACATTTCAGGTCAATAACTTCTACATCGTTATCTTTAATGAGCCTGTTCGTTTTTTGTATAGCGGCTTTTTCCGCCGCGGTTATCTTCTTCATTTTTTTGAGTATTTTAGATCTATAGCAAAAGTTTCTTTGTGAGATGAAAGCACTATGGAAGTACGCGTTGAACGCACGCCTTTCCATGATTGTATCTTCGCAAGCAGCTTCTCAAGCGAAGTAGTGTTGCCTGTGCGGATCTTCAGAACATGAGAGCCGTCACCTGTTATAGAGTGGCACTCCAGTATCTCGGCACAGTTTGATGCGTGTGAAACAAAATCTTTATAGTGTGTGGATGAGTCGCTGGTAACAAAAATGAATGCGGTGATATCTTTGCCAAGGGATTTGTGGTTAAGCTTTGTTAAGTAGCCTTCAATTATTCCAAGCTCTTCAAGCTTATGGAGCCTATCTGTAACAGATGGAATTGAAAGCCCGATCTTTTCTGCAAGCTCGCTGCGTTTTATTCGGGAATTCCCCTGCAGCAGCTCCATGATGTGATGATCAGTTTCGTCTATTGTATGCATGCTTTTGGCAATATTGCCTTATTAATTAAGGTTATTTAAGCAAAACACCTAAATAATTAAGGCAATTTAATATATTTTCTTTAAGAATGCAATACCGTGTGAGTTAAATGTAAGGTAATTATATGTTTGCAAATTAGTAAAAATACTTATATTTTGTAATGCAGTAATCTGTACACAACGTGTACGCGTTACACACCGCATTTTAAGTTAACTTCTCCCGGAAAAAGAAGGCTCTTAATTCACCTCTTCTATTAACTTAAATTTAAACACTATGTTTATTCCTGTAGAACTCATCCAGAAATCAGAGAAGGAATTTCCTTATACCCAAAAGGAAGTGGCTTCAAAGGAAAAAGAGATCACAACAAAGTCCGCTCTCCAGCTTGACGGCGAAAAACATTTCGCCAAAAGAAGGAAGATGATAACAGCCGCATCAATTGAAGGCGCGGAAGAAGCCTTCGAAAGATACATGGGCGAAAATGATCTCATATCGGTTAACTACCTTCTGCTTGGCTATTTTAAGAGCCGCGCCGTTGGCAGGATAAAATTCTTCGATAAAAAAGAAATGAAGCCGGGCGTTGCAACAGGCTTTCTTGTTTCGCCGGATCTTGTTATGACAAATTACCATGTGTTCCCCAACATGAATGATTTCTCCGATACACAGATCGAATTCGACTACGAATACGATGTGTTCGGCAGGGAGAAGGAAAGAGTTGTTTTCGAGCTTGACCCGGCAAAATATTTCTATAATAACAAAGAGCTTGATTTCGCGCTCATCGGTATCAAGACGGGTGATGTATCCGGCAGGCGCACAAGCCGCGAAATGGGATACCTTGTTCTGAACGGGGGCCTGGGCAAGGCAGGGGTTGGTGATTTCGCAACCATAATCCAGCACCCCGAAGGCAAACTGAAGCAGGTTGCGCTCAGAGAAAATAAAATACTTGATGTGGATAAACCCAATTCCATCACTTACTCTTCTGATACAGCGCAGGGAAGCAGCGGCTCACCTGTGCTCAACGACCAGTGGCAGCTAATCGCGCTTCACAGCGCAGGCGTTCCGCTAAAAGACGCACAGGGAAGATACCTCGATAAGGATAATGAGATAATTCCCGAAGTAAATAAAAAAGTTGACGGCAACCGTGTGGTGTGGATAAGCAACACCGGCATCCGCATAAGCTCTATTATGAATAAGCTGAATAGCGAACAGATCGATAACGCGCTCATTCAATACCTGTTCTCGCCGGCATATACCGATAGCAAAGACTTGCTGCCGCTAAGTTACCCGATCGAATGGAACTCACAGCCCATAACAAACGAGAAGATGCTTGTCAAAGATCCTGCAAAAACTGTAACACCGGCTCCTGCCGGCACATTGCAGCCTGTACAGATAACTATTAATATCGGCAGCGGCGGAGAAGTTATTACAACCGGTATCTCGGCGGGAAAAACCGAAAGCCTTGCGCCGGACCTGCTCGCAATGGAGAAGAAGCTTGAAGATGAAATTGATTTTTCAGGATGCACGGGCTTCGATGAATATTTCCTGGGCGAACGGACTCCCCTGCCGCGTCCGAACGCAGCTTTAAAAAAGAAGCTTGCAAAGCTTATCGATAATCCGAACTCATACCTGATAAAATACCATCATTATACAACAGCACAGCATACCATAAGGAAGATGCCGGTTTTTTCTGCGGCTAATGTAAGCGGACTAAACAGGTATAAACTCGATCGCGGCAGTGATGTATGGTTCCGTGACCGCAGAATTGATATGGATGTGCAGCTCACCGATAGTTTTTATGAATTGAGCGAAATGGATAAAGGCCACATGACGCGCCGTGAGGACGCGGAATGGGGAGATACAAAAACATTTGCAAAAAATGCGGCTATAATGACATGCAGCTATACCAATGCATGTCCACAGGTACCTGCACTCAACCGCGCCATATTTGGCTACAAAGGTCTATGGGGTATGCTCGAAATGCAAATACTGGAGAAAGGCGTGAAGAAGGAAGATGGCGAAGAAGCAAAGATATGTGTGTATAACGGACCTTTCTTTGCCGATAGCGACGAAGTATTTAAAGGCATACAAATACCCGTTGATTACTGGAAGCTTATTGTATGGAAAAATGAAAGCGGCAAGCTATTATCAACCGGCTTCAAGCTCAGCCAGGCAAAGCTGATGAGTGATGTTGAATTCGAAAAGCTGGCCTTTGATGAGATCTTTAAAGAGCAAAGCTGCAGCGTAAAGTATATTGAAAAAAATACGGGGCTCGATTTCGGCGTAATTGCCAAATGGGATACATTCACAAGCGCAAATGCCGACGAACCTGAAAAGCTGATCATTGAAGATTTCGAAAAAATGATAGTTGATAATTCAAAGTAAGTGGTTCGCCGTAGAATTTGAAGCATCAATAAAAAATGAGGCGGCAAAAAAATTATTTGCCGCCTTAAATATTCAGGCTGATGATGTAGTTTTTATAACTGAGTGAAACTACACCAATTCTTTATCGCTGAAAAAATGCGCGATCTCGTTCTTAGCGTTCTCGGGTGAATCAGAGCCGTGAACAATATTACGCTCAATTGAATCAGCGTACATTTTGCGGATGGTTCCCTCTTCCGCATTTGCGGGATTTGTAGCGCCGATTAGCTTGCGGAAATCAGCAACTGCATTATCCTTCTCTAAGCAGATCGGGATTACCGGGCCGGATGTCATATAAGCGACAAGCTCGCCGTAAAACGGCCTTTCCTTATGCACTTCGTAGAATTTTTTTGCAGAGTCTTCAGTGAGGCTCAGAAGGCGCATGCCCTTTATCTCAAAACCTGCATCTAAAATCTGCTGAATTACTTTTCCCTGAACCTTTTTCTGAAGGCAGTCAGGCTTTAAAATTGCGAGTGATCTTTCTTTCATAAATTATATGTAAATATAGATTAATTAATATGTTATTTGATTTTTATTTCAACAATTTAGCTCTTTTTTCTCTCTTATTAAACTCACTAAAAATTCCCTAAACAGCGGTGTTTTTAAAGGGATTTCAGAAACAATCCGGTTTTGATTTCCTGAAACATACAGCATTGGAAGCAGTTTAAAACACAACTAAACAAAAAGTTGAAATGCGTAATATTGTATTCGTTATTTTGGTGATGGTTTCTATAGGCTGCTCTAAATCAGGTTCAGGTTATGATGGCGATTTAAAGCCATGGCAAGCAGTCATCGAAACCGGTGAAAAAATGGAATGGGTATTCGGAAAAAACTACAAACCATATACACCAACTGCCGGAGAAATTGACCAGGCCGAAGAGCTGCTGAGCCAGTGCTTTACTCAACAGGAATCCGGCGTAGTGAACTGTTTCGTTGGCAAAAAGCTTGAAGACTACAACAGACAGTTCCTTGGCGGAATTACAGAAAGCGGCGAAAAAGTTATATGGATAAATTGTTTATGCAAAAGGGAAGATGAAGCTTTTAAAGACTGGAAAACACGGCTTATTATTGTTGCTGATGGCGGTAATTGCTTCTTCAATCTTAAAATAAACATCAATAAGCAGATCTATTATGACCTCAGGGTAAATGGCAATGCTTAATAACGATCTAAATACTAAATAACGGAATGCATAATATATTATTTGCCCTGTTAATGTTATCCGCATTTGTTTGCGGCGGCAAGAATGATACCTCTTCAAACAAGGAAAACATAAAGTATAAGGATACTTTTGTAACTTCCCCAGGAGTTAAACCTAACCGGGTTTTGTTGCCGCTGCCTGAATCTATGTTATGGGTTTTCGGCAGGAACAGCAGCAGATTTGACCCCGGTGAGGATGATATTGCGGCTGCAGAAGAGATCCTTCAGGCATGCTTCAGTAAAGAATCTTCCGGCACACGCAATCCGTTCTTCACCAGAAAGCTTGAGAATTATCACCGCCAGTTCGCCGGCGTGATACTTGAAAACGGTGATAAAGTGATCTGGATAAACTGCTTCTGTTATGTTGATAACGAATACTTCAGAAGATGGAAAGAACAATTTGTAATGGTTGATGGCGGCGGAAATTGTTTCTTTAATGTAAAAGTAAACCTCAACACTAAGCAGTATTACGAACTGATGGTGAATGGAAACATTTAAAGGTAGCGAGTGGGCAAACCTGGCAGGTTTGGATTTTCTATGCTGCGATGAATTTGGTTAAGTACTCTTTCTGAATCACAATTCATCGCCGGAAGATTTCAGGTTCTATTATTCAAAATGCATCAGCTCGATCCTGTTGCCGAAGGGATCGTAAAATGAGAACCGCTGCCTTCCGGGAATTTCAATTTCCTGTTTCACTTCAACCCCGTTTTGAATAAGGTGAACGCGTGCGGAATTCAGATTACTAACCACAAACGCCGGGTGCGCCTTGGTCTTCCCGCTTTTTTCTTCAACCCCAAGATGCAGCTCGATGCCTGAGATCCTGTACCAGACACCGCCGTTTGGTTTAAGCGAATCCGGCTTTTCAATTTCTTCCAGTCCAAGCACTCCGCCGTAAAATTTCCGTGCGCTGCTTTCCATGCCCGCCGGAATTGTCAGCTGAACATGGTCAATACCTGTAAAATCTATCTTCATTTTTTATAGATCCGTTTTGGATTTAATTTCGTATATAGAATTGTATATCTTCAAATCCCCCGAAGGCCGAAGCCGAATTTAAGGTTTAGGCCTTCTTTTATAGGTTTTCTTACAAGAAATGCTTACAAAAGGCTCTTATCTCTAATATAGTACACTAACCGAAAGTCGTTAATTTTGCGCCAAATACACTCTTGAACTGCAGTTTACGCCTGGCTATATTGCTTGTAGAAAATCGCAGAATATTAGATATTACGACAATACTGTGTTTTCCGGAATTGAAAGAAATGTGGATTAGATGAAAGATTTCTTCCTTCTGTATTTTAGAAAGCGGGTACTATTTGGTACCCCTTTTTTATTCTGCTCCCTTTTTGCTACTCAAATTTAGTGATTCATAATAGCTTCGGTCTCTATTTCTACAAGCATATCCGGGTGAACAAATCCTTTTACTTCGACCATTGTTGCGCATGGTTTAATAGTCTTAAAGAACTCGGCATGCGCTTTTGCAACTTCTTCCCATTTGCTGATATCTGTAACAAACATTCTGTTCCATACCACATGCTCCATTGATGTGCCCGCTTCTTCCAGGTACTTTGCTATCTTCTGAAAGATATATTTTGTCTGCACATAAACATCGCCGATACCTTTTATCTCCCCATTCTCATCAATAGAAGTTGTGCCGGTAACCATCACGCGGTCACCCGCTACAACGACCCTGGAGTAGCCGACAATATCTTCCCACTTCGCACCACTTGAAATTTTTTTTATTTCCATCTGATTTTTTATGAACTAAATTTTACTGCTTCTATTGTAACAAAAATACAGAAATTGAAATTAAGATTCATGAATGCAGGTTGTTCTCTTCGGAGAAAGCCTCCTGTCATACCTGCGTAAGCAGGTATCTAGACCCAAAACAACAATCGAGATATTATATTCAGCACCGGATGATTTATGATTTATAAACGCTATCTTCCATAATCTGCTGGTGCTCTGGATCAATGTTTCTTCCACAATCTACCGCTAGATACCTGCCTCTGCAGGTATGACAAGCAATTCTCGTGCCACGAATACCCACGAGCTATTTCATGAAAATGAGTTGATCATCAATCTTACATTTTTCCTGCAGAATTAATTTCGTGGAACGAGTAGCTTTTTGCATCGCGTGTTTGATGAGACCGCACACTCTGCAAATCCCAGTACCCGTAAAATTCCATTATAACACTTCACGCGAAGACGCAAAGGCGCAAAGTTTTAAATAGGGAGAAAAAAGTCTCCCGTCATTCCTGTGGGCTGCTTGTTCACAATAAAAAATGCGGAACTGTCTTTAAAACAATTCCGCATATTTTGTGATGACGTCGATATATTGATGAAGATTATTCTGCACCGGCAGCGCATAGTCCCGGCAACATCTTACAAGCGGGCGGGGGGATCACTTCCCTTCAAGCTTCTTCAGCATCTCTTTGCCGGCTTCGTTGTTTGGATTCAGCTCGATCGATTTTTTATAATTCAATATCGCATTTTCTATATCACCCGCTGCTGCAAGCGCTTCGCCGTAGCTATCGTATACATTTGAAGATTTCGGATACCACTCCACATTCAGCTTCAGTATTTCAACTGCTTCTTTGGTCTTTCCCTGCTGCAGAAATAGATAACCAAGATTATTCATACCAACTTCGTTAGTCTTATATTTAGCGGCATCTTCCTTCAGCGCTTTAACTTCTTTTACAGCAGCATCAATTCCTTTTTCTGTGATTTTTTTCATCAGCACATTTGTCAGGTCCTCACGCGGCGGCGGTGCATCAAAGCCATACAGTATCTGCGCAATACCGTTGGATAGTGCGCTTGAGGCCGCATCGTAATAATTGTTCAGCACCACTATGGTGTGTTTATCATCCACAAACCGGGAAAACAGCGTATTGAATCCAAATATCCCGCCACTGTGTGAAATTATCCTGATCTTTTTGCCGCCCAGCTCGGGCTCCACTATGCCGAAGCCGTATCCATAGTTGTTCAGCACGGGAGTAAACATTTTCTCCCTTGAAGCATCAGAAAGAATTTTATCTGTGTAAAGTGACTGGTCCCATTTAAACATATCCTCTACTGTAGAGTACATTGAACCCGCTGAAAACGGGATCGACATATCAATACGCCTTGCGGGCACAACGCCGGCAATAGAGTTTTCATAACCTTTGGCTTTATTCTCATACGTTACGTCGCTGTTTTCATAGCCTGAGTTCATCATCCCAAGCGGTACCAGGATATTTTCCTGCAGCACATCGCCGTATTTTTTCCCCGTCACTTCTTCTATGACCGCGCCTAGAATAAAGTAACCCGAGTTACTGTAAGCCCAGCTTGTACCCGGTTCAAAAACAAGCTCATCGCTGCAGCGCGCCAGAATAAATTCTTTAGGCTCAACTCTTTTCTCCGCGTCATCTTTCGCAAATTCGGGCTTATCGGTATAATTGTTTATTCCTGCGGTGTGACTCAAGATCTGGTGTATAGTAACTTTTTCACCCACGTCTTTTCTGTAGTACGGCAGATAATCAGAGAGCTTACCATCCAGCTTTATCTTTCCTTTTTCAACAAGCTGTAAAATGAGTGCTGCGGTGAACTGCTTCGTGACAGATGCAAGACGGAACTTGGTTTCAGAGTTGTTAAGAATCTTGTTTTCAGTATCCGCGTAGCCAACACCTTTGCTGTAAATTACTTTGCCGTTTTCAGCAACCAAAACAGCGCCGTTGATCTGTCCCAGCGCCGCGTATTGCTGCACAAGCGTTTCAATTTTCTGAACTTTATCCTGTGAATGTGGTTGGTGGATATATACAAACAGCAGCAAAGCTGCACAAAAAAAGTGCGCAATTTTTATGATTTTGGGCATTTTTCGATAGTTTTAGATTAATTATTCCTTTGACGGGCTGCGAAAACCCTTGGCAATATATTTAATTATTAAGACGTAAGAATAGCTCTCGAGGTTTCAATACAAAACTCCTGAATACCAAAAATCTGTTAACCGAATCCACTCTACACACTCAATACACTCTATCTACTCTACTCACTCTATACTCTCTACGCCTCTTTAGCATACATCAGCATTTTGATCCCTTTGTATTCATACTGCTTCTCATACTTCATTCCTGATTTTTCAATCACACGGATACTTGGAGAGTTCTGCGGATAAACAAGCGCAACTACCCTCTTCATGCCTAGCTTCTTTATGCCATGCTCAAGCGTAGCAGATGCAATTTCCGTTGCATAGCCTTTGCCCCAGAAGGGTTCATCAAGCATATATGCGAGCTCAATATCGCTGTCATCCGGAAGCCGGTTGAATCCGCACTTACCGATGAAAGCATTATCTTCTTTTCTGACAACTGCCCAGCTTGTATAGCCAAATTTGCGCCCGTAGTCATTCCATTTGGCTATTGATTGCTCAACAACTGAGCGTGGATAAGTTTTACCATCGCCTATAAAGCGCATAACTTCTTCATCCGCGAACATTTTGGCAAGTACATCAGCATCTTCGGGCCGTTGATCTCTTAGCAGCAATCTTTCTGTTTCAAGTATCTTCATCTGCATTTCTTGTTAATTACTAATTTTCTTTTTTGAACCAAATTACGATTCACCAATTTATAACTCCTGCGCAAATGTACGATATTTTCTCCCATCTTTCACGGGTATATTCTTTTCTTTAAAACTCTACCCCAATGGATTGAAAGATAACTTATTTGCTTTAAATCCCCCTTTAAAGGGGGGAGAGAGCTTTGGGAAATTGATTCATCACAATTTAACAATATTCGTTTAGTACGGGAAGTTATAATGGGGATTTTCAAACATGAAAACAAAGTATGATAAAGCAAAATCCCCATCCATATTCTTTGCAAGGGGAATTCAACTCCGGCCTGTGCAAAACAGCCGAAACAGAACTCTGAGAACGCATTCATAAAAGCAAAAATCTGTTTGAGGCGAAGCCGAGTTATTTTTGCGTCCGCTGCGTTCGAAGAGTTCAGGCTGTTTTGCAGCAGCCGGCGATTTTTCTTTGGTTACTTTCTTTTCATCGCTGAAAAGAAAGTAACAATATTATTGCTCGCTACACACTCATCCGATGACTCAACTCTCCCAAATCCTTAGTATTTTGTCATACCTGCGAAGGCAGGTATCTAG
>JACSRQ010000198.1 GCA_014879675.1 Ignavibacteria bacterium | reverse complement strand
AGCGTCAGATGTGTATAAGAGACAGCTCTTTATGTTCGCTGCATAAATACTGGTATAATTTAATCGTCCTAATAGCGAATAAAAAGGACTTATCAAGAATTGCATTATCTCCGCTTTTATTCATTTTCGTGTATTTAAGGTTTTATAAATTGATTATTAATTGAAGTTTTCTATTTGATATTTGGTATTTACTATTTGTTATTTGAGTGTCAGGTTCGCGTATTTCAGAATGATATTCTTAATCCCCACCTTTTCGAAGTGTATCTGCGCTTTTTTTGCATCGCCGCGGCCGGTCACATCGATAACCTTGCCCATGCCGAAATTGTTATGGAACACAACACTCCCCTTCTTCACGCCAACATCTTCACGGAATATCTCGCTCAGCACATCATCTTTGCCGGCATCTTTGTAATATTCGTATTTAATCGAGCTGCCTTCTTCCTGCACGCTGCGGCTCCTGTGGCGGGTCATAGCAGTACTCTTAACATACTTCAGCTTTGATGTATCTATTTCATTTATGAAGCGTGATTTCATCTGGTAGCTTACGCTGCCGAAGCGGTAGCGCTGAAGTGCATAGGTCATATACAGCTTCTGCATTGCGCGGGTTATGGCAACGTAGAACAGCCTGCGCTCTTCTTCCATTTCTTCCTGTTCAAGCATAGAGCTTGATAGAGGAAATATTCCGTCTTCTAGTCCGGTAATGAACACGACGGGATACTCCAGCCCTTTAGATGAATGCGTCGTCATAAGCGTGACCGCATTTTTGTTCTCATCATACTTATCTATATCGGTCACAAGGCTTACTTCCTGAAGGAATCCCTCAAGCGTTGCGCCCTCGTTGTTATCGGTGTATTCGGATATACCCGAAAGCAATTCCTGCACATTATACATGCGGTCCATTGATTCATCGGTGCCTTCATTTCTTAACTCACGCAGTATGCCAATTTCATCCACCACGCTTCTTGCGAGCTCACTCGGTGAAAAGCCGTCTTTAACTTCATTATATTTTTTCAATATTCCTGCAACGCGCATCAGCTCGGCTTCGATCTTACTCTGCTTTTTGGTGCTCCCTTCATTTTCTTCGAGCATTGCCAGCAGAAGCTCGGCAATCGATTTAGCTATTTCCTTCGCCATATTTTTAATCTTCTCAACCGTCTGCTCGCCTATACCATCACGAAGCTTGAGTATTCTTGTCATTGCCTCGTCATCTTTCGGATTCACCAGCACCTTCAGGTAAGCCAGCACATCCTTAATTTCCTTACGCTGGTAGAACTTAACTCCGCCTACTATTATATAGGGAATCGAATTCGTCCGGAGTGCATCTTCAATTACCCTTGATTGTGCATTAGTACGGTATAATATAACAAAATCCTTAAAGTTTAGCTTGCGGTTTGGTATTTCGGTGAGTATCCATTTCACTATCATGGCGCCTTCATCACGGTCGCTCAGCACTTCGGTAAGTGACACCTGCTCGCCTTCTTCGTTTTCGGTAAAAAGCGTTTTTTTTATCTGGCGTTTATTATTTTTGATTACTTCATCCGCGAGTGAGAGAATACTTTTTGTGGAGCGGTAATTCTGTTCAAGCTTAAACACTTTTGTATCCGTGAAATCGGTTTCAAACTTCAGTATGTTCTCAATTTCCGCGCCGCGCCAGCGGTAGATGCTTTGCGCATCATCGCCAACAACCGAAATATTTCCATGCCCGGTAGCGAGCATCTTAACTATTTCATACTGCGCGCGGTTGGTATCCTGGTACTCATCAACCAGTATGAACTTGAAGCGGTTCTGGTATTTCTGCAGCACATCCGGATTGCCCCTGAACAGCAATATCGGATTTATCAGCAGGTCATCAAAATCCATAGCATTGTTTCTTATCAGCCGCTGCTGGTACTCCCTGTAAACCGGGGCAACAATTTTTTCGAAAGGATTTGAGACTGTTACAAAATCTTCGGGAAGAATGAGCTTATTTTTCAGTCCTTTAATATAGCTATTCACAGTTCTTGGCTTGGGGTTATCGGTCGAAAAGCCCAGCTCTTTCATAATGCCCTCAACCACCTTCTCGCTGTCATCGTCATCATATATAGTGAAATTCCTGTCGAAGCCTATGTGCTGCGCCTCTATGCGCAATATCTTCGCAAAAACGGAGTGAAATGTGCCCATCCACAGGTTTTCGGCATTCGCGCCGGCAAGTTTCCTGATGCGCTGCTTCATTTCGTTCGCAGCTTTGTTTGTGAATGTGAGTGCAAGCATTTCGTATGGATTGATGCCCGATTCGATCAAAAATGCGATTTTATATGTCAATACGCGGGTTTTGCCGCTTCCGGCGCCCGCAACTATCATACACGGCCCTTCGATTTGTTCAACAGCTCTCCGCTGCTCATCATTGAGTTCTTTTACAAGATCCACTTGACTTTACCTTAGATTAGAATTTGAATAGACAGGAAAATTTTACAAAGATAACTTTTACTGCCCATGAAATCAATTGAGAAGAGATTCGGGCATTTTAGAACAAATACACTTCAGAAATGCAGCACCAGGCTGATTTTAGTCATCTACAAAAAAAATTTTACTGACATATATCATAGAATAATACCAATATTATTGATAATTTTGAGTTAAGATGCTGTTTACACATACAAATCAGTTCTGATAAATGCGTATTTTACCGTTTGGAAACTTGATCTGACCTTATTATGAACGGCTATTTAACTGAAACTATTAAAATTTCTTTAAGGGAGTTTTTCAAGAAATGAATGATCTGAATCTGAAGCATGGTTTTAAATTTGAAGACCTGTTTGAATCTGCAAAACTTAAGGAGCTTACTCAGAAGTTTTACACATATTATAATACCTCCAACCAATCATCTTATGGAAGGTTTTTGAAATACCGTGAATCAAAAGGCGAGGGATTTTCGGAACTGGATACATCTGAAATTGTAATTGAATCAGCGAGGTATCTCGATTCATTTGTAGTTGACTTCTTTGGAATAAGAGCTGAAGCAGAAGAACTGAAGCATGCAAACGAAACAGAGCGCGAAATACTGAAGGTAAGAAGCGATTTTATGATCAAAAAGGTTTTTAAAAAATTCAAACCTGCCGATCTTGCTTCGATGCGCTTTCCGGATCTCAACAACAAAGTGAATTTATTCAAGACCAATCTGTTCGCTAAGCTTCCTTGGAAAACTGACGAGGAAAAAGCCACTGCGTTCATGATACGTGAGCTGGATGAGATGGAACAGCACCTCAGGAATCACCTTGAGATCATGCCGACCGGATTTGTATTTGATACCAAGCTCTTTGCCATGGCAAAAGAATTCTACCATGTGACCACAAATATAAACGGTATAAAAGAGTTTACCGATAATATCACACTATCCGATGTAAAAAATTCGTATGGCACGGTTGAACAGCTTAGAGTATATGAATTCCTGAAGAATGTTATTGAACTTATCCAGAAATGGTGTTATGCAAGAATGGTTGATGCAGCCGAAAAGCATAAGATATATGAATGGGCGCTTTTCCACCAGCCAATGAACCTTGACTATAACAATCTTGTTCATAATAAAGTCCAGTTTGAAGATATACCCGAAAAGATCTATGGCGAAGATGAAACCCTCAGAAGGCGTGATGGCTTTAAGCTTACGGATGAAAGATATGATAACCGTAAGATCATGGGCGAAGTTGAATATTGTGTATTTTGCCATGAAAGAGGAAAAGATTCATGTTCAAAGGGCCTGCTGAACAAAGACGGCACGCCTAAGAAAAATCCGCTTGGCATAAAGCTTGGAGGCTGCCCTCTCGATGAGAAAATATCTGAAATGCATACCCTGAAGTATGAAGGAAGATCTGTTGGCGCTTTAGGCATTATCATGATAGATAACCCAATGTGCCCCGGTACAGGCCACCGTATTTGTAATGACTGCATGAAAGCATGTATATACCAGAAACAGGATCCGGTAAACATACCGCAAATAGAAACCAGGACTTTAACCGATGTATTAAATCTGCCCTGGGGCTTTGAAATTTATTCACTGCTCACAAGATGGAACCCAATTAATGTAAAAAGGCCTTACCGTTTACCATACAACGGCAAAAATATCATGGTTGTTGGAATGGGTCCGGCCGGCTACACTCTCTCCCAATACCTTCTGAATGAAGGTTTTGGTGTTGTAGGTGTTGACGGCTTGAAGATAGAACACGTTCACCCGGAGATCACCGGCGGCAGAGATAGCGATGGCAGCTACGTATCCCCAAAACCGGTTTTTGAATATAAAGAAATTCAGGATGAGCTTGATAAGCGCATTTTCCTGGGCTTTGGTGGCGTATCTGAATATGGTATTACTGTAAGGTGGGATAAAAACTTCCTTAAAGTTGAGTACTTAACCCTGGTTCGCAGTAAATACTTTAAAGTTTATGATGGCGTACGTTTCGGCGGAACAATTGAAATTGACGATGCATGGAGACTTGGAATAGATCACATTGCAATTGCCACAGGCGCAGGCAAGCCAACAATTGTAAAGATGAAAAATAACCTCATCCGCGGAATAAGGAAAGCCAGTGATTTCTTAATGGGATTGCAGCTTACAGGCGCGGCCAAAAAGGATTCACTCGCTAATTTAATGATACAGCTTCCTGCAGTTGTTATCGGCGGCGGCTTGACCGCTATTGATACCACAACTGAGGCATTTGCATACTATCCAATCCAGGTTGAAAAATTCCTCGATAGGTATGAAGGCGCTGTAAAAGATTTTGGTGAAGAGAAAGTATTTTCGATGTACGATGACGAAGAAAAGGGAATTGCCAATACATTTATAGAACACGGCAGAGAAATAAGAGCTGAAAGAAAACGCGCTGCTGAAGCAGGCGAAGAACCGAACTTTGTTCCTTTTGTAAGGAAATGGGGCGGCGTAACGCTGTGTTACAGGAAAACAGTAAATGATTCACCGGCTTACAGGCTGAATCATGAAGAAGTAATAAAATCACTTGAAGAAGGAATTTATTACTGGGAAAAAATGAGTCCGGTGGAAGCAATTCCAAATGAATACGGCGCTGTTAAAGAAATGATATTCCGCAAACAGGCTAAAACTGATGAAGGTAAATATATCGAGCTTGATGAAACCGTGACGATCCCGGCAAAGACAGTTATTGTAGCCGCCGGAACTTCGCCAAATGTTATTTACGAGCGTGAGCATCCCGGTACATTTGAGCTTGACGAGTGGAAGCAGTTCTTCCAGACTTACAAGCTTGGTGAAAACGGTGAACTTGTTAAAACGGATAAAACCGAAACTGGTTTCTTCACTTCTTACCTTGCAGATGGCAAATATGTTACTGTTTACGGTGATAACCATCCGCGTTATGCCGGAAATGTTGTAAAAGCAATGGCATCAGCAAAAGATGGATACAAAGAGCTTATTAAACTATTCCCGGATGACATAAAAGAAGAACAGCCGGCCGGAATAGAAGAAAATTACAGGGAGCTGGTAAAAAGGCTCGATAGCGAGTTCCTTGCGGTAGTTGAAGAGGTTAATATATTAACACCAACAATTATTGAAGTTGTGCTGAAGGCACCACTGCAGGCGAGGAAATTCCATCCCGGACAGTTCTACAGGATGCAGAATTATGAAACAACTGCCGCTACAGTTGATGGCACAAAGATGATGATGGAAGGCCTTGCGTTAACAGGAGCATGGGTTGATAAAGAAAAAGGATTGCTTAGCCTGATAATCCTCGAAATGTGGGGAAGCTCAAGATTGTGCCGCCATTTGAAAAAAGGCGAGCGCGTTGTTGTGATGGGTCCCACGGGCGAACCTACCGAAATACCAAAAGGCGAAACCGTTCTGCTTGCAGGCGGCGGACTCGGAAATGCGGTATTGTTCTCAGTAGCAAAAGCGCTTAAGGATAACGGTAACAAGGTTGTTTATTTTGCAGGATACCGTAATACTGCCGATCTGTTCAAACGGGACGAAGTTGAAGAAGGCACTGACCAGGTAATTTGGTCGAATGATTTCGGTGATACTATCCAGCCGCGCAGGCCGCAGGATAGAGCCATCACCGCAAACATTGTGCAGGCTATGATTGCATACGCAGAAGGCAAGCTTGAACCGAATGCGGGCGATAAGCCTATGTTTGACCTGAAGCAGATAAACCGCATAATTGCAATTGGAAGTGACAGGATGATGAAGGCAGTTCAGGAGGCAAGGTTTGCATCACTAAAACCTTATATAAATCCGGTGCACACCGCAATTGCAAGTATCAACTCGCCAATGCAGTGCATGATGAAGGAAGTATGCGCGCAATGTCTGCAGAGGCATGTTGATCCGGAAACAGGCAAGGAAACATTCGTTTTCACATGCTTCAACCAGGACCAGCATATGGATAAGGTTGACTTTACAAACCTGAACGCAAGGTTAAAGAATAATGGTGTGCTTGAAAAACTGACAAAGTTCTGGTTCGACCATTTATTTAAAGAATCGAACGGAATGTATAAATAGAATAAGCAGTTGTACCGGGACGAAAGTCCCGGTACCGCTATGTGGTGTCAGGTTTTACAACCTGACACAAATAAAGGCCCGTTCCGGTTATCCGGTGCGGGCTTTTTGATTTTAAAATGCGGGCCAAAGCCCGTTTTTTTGTGGCAGCTTTTTCCACGGTCTGAAGACCGTGGCTACTCAGATTATCTATATAAATTATGATGCTTTTTATGGAGTGCGCTGACTGCGTCAGTGCTTCATCATATATCTAAACCAAATATTACGAATAGATCAATACTGCAATTTTTCCCGTTACTTCATCAATTACAGAACTACCGGCCTTACACTCAAATTTTGCTTTCCTTTGTCTCCAGTCCAGGCTTCTTATCTGGTCCGAAAGCACTACCCCATTTACATTCAAATCACTTGGGATTTTTACTTCAAAAGTATAACCTTTTATGCTGCTGGTTATTGGGCAGAACAATCCTAAACCAACCTTTTGGTTGTACTCTTTCGGTGAAATAACCAACGCCGGCCTTAAACCGGATTGTTCATGACCAGATTGCGGTGAAAAATTCAGCCAAACAATGTCTCCTCTATCCGGAATATACATTACCACACCTCTTTTCCCACAGAATTCCCTGTATCTGTTTCTCCGTGAAGGTTATTTTTGTTAATGCCCGCAAGCAGGGATTTCAGATCATACTTCTTATTTTTTGCCTTTTTAACAATTAAGTTATCCTTCTCGATCTTAATCCTGACATCATTTCCTTCTTCTAAATTGATAGCTTGGGCAAATGATTTCGGGATTCTAAGTGCGAGGCTATTGCCCCATTTCATTATTTTTGTATTCATATGTGCAGTTAATTGATGTATCTACAATGAATATACACATAGAAGTTCAAATAATCAACGAAAATTATAATGTAAAAAAGTTTGATCTGGGGCTAAAGCCCCATTTGGTGGGAACGATTCATCCACGGTCTGAAGACCGTGGCTACTCAAATTCTACTAATTCTGCCTAAGCGCTTTAAAAAGGATTATAGATTCCAGTAGCACAGACATTCCTGTCTGTGAATAATTAAATTTTAAGAACTTGAACAAATCTGGGGCTAAAGCCCATTTGGGTGGGGGAGATTCACTCCACGGTCTAAAGACCGTGGCTACGCAGATTATTAATATAGAGTATGATGCTTTTTTTGGAGTGCAGTGACTGCGTCAGTGCTTCATCCGTATCAAAAGACAATAAGCATCAACAAAGTTTCTGTTAAAAACAGACAAGGATGCACCCAAAAGAAAAACAAATAGACTAAAATAGAGATTCCCGCCTTCGCGGGGATTGTCAATTTATAACCTCTCAAATTTCGCGGTGAAGTGCCTTAAGAACTCCGGCTCTTCGACGATCTTTATTCCGCGCACTTTATCTTTGCCTTCGAACATCTTTTCGAATACTTCAATAACATATTCTATATGGCTTTGGGTATAAACCCTGCGCGGAATGGCAAGCCTTACAAGCTCCTGCGGCGCGGGGATTAGCTTTCCGTTACTATCATACTTGCCGAACATTACCGAGCCAATTTCAACCGAGCGGATGCCGCCTTTGATATACAACTCGCATACCATCGCCTGGCCGGGATATTGCTCAACCGGCAGATGCGGGTAAAACGCTTTTCCGTCGATATATACCGCGTGTCCGCCAATGGGATAGATAAGCGGCACGCCCATTTTGTAAAGTTTCTCGCCAAGGTATGCGGTGCTGCGAATGCGGTATGTGAGGTAGTCGGGCTCAAACACTTCCTGCAGCCCAACGGCAATTGCTTCCATGCTGCGACCCGAGAGTCCGCCGTATGTTGCGAATCCTTCAGTAATTATCAGCAGGTTGGTACATTCATCGGCCAGCTTCTTATCTTTTAACGCAAGGAAACCGCCCATGTTAACAAGTCCGTCTTTTTTCGCGCTCATAACACAGCCATCAGCGAGTGCGAACATTTCCTGCGCAATTTCTTTATAGGTTTTGTTTTCAAATCCGGCTTCACGGTGTTTGATGTAATACGAGTTTTCGGCAATGCGGCAGCAATCAAGAAAATAATTTACTTTATACTTGCTGCATACTTTTTTTACTTCAATTGCGTTAGCCATACTTACAGGCTGTCCGCCGCCGCTGTTATTTGTTACGGTAAGAATAACACCGCCGATATTTTCTGCGCCGTGTTTTTTGATAAGCTCTTCAAGCGCTTTAACATCCATGTTACCTTTGAACGGACGGTCAAGCATGGGATGCTGTGCTTCTTCGGTAGGTATATCAAAAGCTTCCGCGCCGCTGAACTCTATATTTGCGCGCGTAGTATCAAAGTGTGTATTGCTGATAAATACTTTCCCTTTGCCGCCGAGATGCGAGTAAAGAATTCTTTCGGCTGCCCTGCCCTGGTGTGTTGGCAGAATATATTCATAGCCTGTAAGATCTTTTATTACGGCTTCCATCTTAAGCCAGCTTCTTGAGCCGGCATATGCTTCATCGGCTTCCATCATTGCCGCCCATTGTTTTGAGCTCATTGCAGATGTGCCGCTATCGGTAAGGAAATCGATCAGCACATGTTCTGATTTCAGCATGAAAGGATTATAGTGTGCTCCGGCGAGATATTTTACACGCTCTTCTTCGGTGGTTACACTGAGCGGTTCTACTTCTTTTATTTTGAACGGTTCTATAATAGTCTTAAAGCTCATGGATTCTCCCAAAAGTTGTTAAACAATTATACAAAGTTATTCAAAAATATTAACTTAATTTATGATTTTAATCATAAGGTAAATGTTTGATAAAACAATAAATTCGGATTGACTTAAATTATACCGGCTTCTTTCATAAGGCGGGAGTTAACAGAATGTGTCCCATCGAATATCACGGTGCTTGCGGAAATGCATGCATTTTTCAGAATATCTGCCTGCGACTGCGGAAATGTATCATCATAATACGGGTCGTTTGATGCAAATACCTGGATTATTTCGGTACGTTTAAGACTTTCGGCTTTTGAAAAATCCAAATCATGCGCAATGCTGCCGCACCAGAATACTGCCTTATCAACTTTAGCTTTGCCAAGCGCAAGCCAGCGCGAGAGTGTTGCCGCGCCCTGCGAAAATCCAAGCGCGTTTATTCTGAGTCCGTGCTGCTTTGCCTTTGGTTCAATTTCATCAAAGAACAGCCTATCGAGATAGTTTACGTAATCTTTGATATCACTTTCGCGGTCTTCTCTGGTCATCCATGATGCACCAACATTGCCTGAATCACCCTTAACATAGAGACGCATAAGTCCTTCAGGCGCGAATATCACGCTGGCTTCCAAGGCAAGAGGCTCAAACATCAGGATGAAATCCTTAGCAAGCTGCCTGTGACCGTGGATGACTATCCATACATCTTTTGTGGATGATGAAACTTCACCCAGAGTAAAATATCTCGCTGTTCTTGTTACGGGAATGTGGTGTTCTGTAAGCATCTCGCAAAAAAATTATTTTGAAATCAATTTTTTCTTAAGAATGCAACAAGGAACATCACCGCCGCGTAGAGCAGGATCAAAACGAAAATCGATACAATTATATATATAGTATATTCGAACATACATTGTTGTGTTTCCTGTTACTTTTTTTATGACACTCTCTGCTTACCTTGCCGGGAGTATCTTTCCGGTTACTTTGCCGGCAGAATCTTTCCGGCTACTTCGCCGAAACCAACGTTATAACCATCACCTTTACAGTAACCCTTCATTATCACAATATCGCCATCATTAATAAATTTTCTCTCTTCGCCATCGGGCAGCTTAATTGGATTTTCGCCGCGCCATGTTAACTCAAGCATTGAGCCGTATGAATCTTTAGTGGGGCCGCTAATCGTTCCCGAAGCCATCATATCTCCGGTCTTGGTATTGCAGCCGTTTATAGTATGATGCGCAAGCTGCTGCCGTATATTCCAATACATGTACTTAAAATTCGAGCCCGATATTTTAAAAGGCTCTTTAAGTGACTCTGTTTTGATGTAAACATCCAGGTTTATATCGTAAGACCAATTTCCGGTAGACCTTAAGTATTCCATCGGTACCGGTTCCTGGTCGGGTCCTTTTACCTTGAAAGGTTCCAGCGCTTCCATAGTAACAATCCACGGTGAAACAGAAGTTGCAAAATTCTTCGCTAAGAACGGGCCGAGCGGCTGGTACTCCCATGTCTGGATATCCCTTGCGCTCCAGTCATTAACCAGCACCATTCCGAAAATATGGTCATAAGTTTGTTCAATTGAAATGGTTTCGCCTAACTGATTTCCCGGCCCGATGAAAAAACCCATTTCAAGCTCAAAATCAAGCAGTTTGCTCGGGCCAAAAACCGGATTTTCTGAATTGGCAGGTTTGGTTTGACCTTTGGGGCGGATCACATTCGTTCCGCTTACTACTATAGAGCTTGCACGCCCATGGTAGCCAATCGGAATGTGCAGCCAGTTGGGCATGAGCGCGTTATCTTTCCCGCGGAACATTATGCCAACATTAGTAGCATGCTCGCGCGATGAATAGAAATCGGTATAGTCACCTATTTCTGCAGGCAGGCACATCACAACATCCTTCATTGGAATTACCGCGATCTTCTGCAGGTCTTTATCATCCCTGAACATCGGGTTCTCATCGCTGAGCGCAGTTTGCAGAACAGCCCTAACCTGCTTCCATGCCTCGCGCCCTTTTGCCATAAACGCATTGAGGCTTGGCCTGCTGAATATCTTTTCATCTCCAAGCAGGGTTTGCCTGAAGTATCCTTTTTGTTCAAGCATGGATAGATCAATCACATACTCGCCAATAGCAGTGCCGCATACGGGCAGCGAGCCAACTTTAAGCTTAAACACTCCGTACGGCAGATTCTGTATCGGGAAATGTGATTCCGGGGAAACTTCTATAAATGATCTCATTGTATTTTTATTTTATCACAAGTGATGTTACCTTGAACAAATCGGTTTAATATATTTAACGGTTCAGAAAACACTGCAGTGTTAAAGAAGTTCGAGTATTTTCAGGTCTTCGATCGGATCATCAAAGCTGCAGCTGCCGTATGAAAGCATAAACTCTTCCCTGGCGCGCCGTATTTCTTCATTTGGAACATTCATTTCGTTATAAACCAAACCTTCTTCGGTAAACTCAAATCCGAAAGGATCGTCATCCATAAGCACTTCAACCAGCTCGGCTTCATCAAGATTTTCGGTATAAGCCAGGATTCCGGCAGCAAACACATTCAAAAATCCGTGCATTTCGGCCTGCACTTCTTCGTTGTAATGCCTGATTGGGTGATGCAATCCTGCAGTGCATTTCATCGGCACTGTAAACTCGCAGCAGGTCATAATTGAAAATGCAATTACTTCCGGTGCAGGAAAAGCCTTTGGTTCAGTGCCGCCGGTACGCAGCTTAAAGCCGCAGCCTTTGTTAATTGATGCAATGGATTCTACCGCGCGGATTATTACAGGTTCATACTCTGCGGGCAAAGATGCTTCAAAAAACACAGGCGTTTGTTTTGCCAGCGCCTGTTCCAATCCGCCTGAAACCATTTTCATTAGCTCAATAAGCTCATGATTTGTTTCCTTCTCAAATACATCAACAGGCAGCCTGGTTTCATATGCATCAACGGAAAAAATATCCCCGTGCACCTGCAGGAAATCATTGATCATGCTGAGATCGGAATTGAATGCCGATTCAAACTCCAAAGCTGTTGAGCCGCCGGAGCCGATTACAGATAGAGGGATAAACTGCGTGACTTCCATATCAGCCATAAGTGCAGCAAGCTCTTCGAGCCGCCTTGCGGGAATTATAAATTTGCCAAGCATCCAGCTATACTCTGCCTGCGCGTAATAAACAAAATTGTGGAATGCCTGCCCAAGCTCAAGCGATGCGGGCGGGAAGAGTCCGGCGTAATCAATAATTCCATTTGTAAAAACCTTCAGGCTTTCGGCCGGCGTAGTATGATCTGTTGTCATTAAAATCCTGTTAAATAAATATAAATTATTTCAGCTTTTATAAACTGTTGGAGTCGGTGGAAATTCTCAACAAACATAAACAATTGAATAGTTAAATGAAATTGAAGTTTTAGGCACTATCTAACCGGATCTAAATCAAGACTTGTGAGGAAAAAGAATGATTTGAATCCCCCGAAGGCACAATTTTACCTAATGATGAATGCGGAATGGTTAGACTTTATAACCGCCATTAATTTATTTGAGGGTTTTATTTGTTTTCTCAATGGGTTATTTTTGAAACATTCTTAGAACCATTTAATACTATTAATCATATGGCAGAAGAAGAAAGATCAGCAAGCCTGTTAGATAAGGCAAAAGACGCAGTTTCGAACGTATCAGAAAAAATAGTTGAGATCAAAGATGATGTAATTGGCGACGAGCAGAAAGCGATTATGGATGAATTTAAAGAAAACAGTATTGGCAAGGTTAAGCAGGTAATGGAGGAAATAAATAATTCTTTAGGCATCATCACAAAATCCGGCTACGAGTTCAAAGGCATAAATGTTTCGCTCGGACTTCCTCCATCTGTTGGAACTGCATTTCATTATAAGAAGGATATTCCCGAAGCCGAACGAATAACGCTTATGGAAGAAGCCAAGGATAGAAGGTTCGTTACAATGATTCTAAAATGCCTGTTTAAGGCGGGTGATTTTTACCATTCTATAAAAATGGGCGACTATACTTTAGACGGCGTGAGCATAACCCTTGGTTTAACACCGGGCGTTAGCGTTGGCTTCAAGAAAAAATCTGCTTAATATAAAAATACGATATTGGATAAACTCAGGAGCTCATTTTTTGCAATCGGTGTACCGGTAATATATGCTTTTTTAATGCGTGGAATTTTCCTGAGCGATCTTTATTCAACCGCGGTAGGGATTGTTTCGGCTGCATTCATACTGTTTGGCCCGCTTTCTATAGGCGCCATAACTGTATTTCTTTCTCCCGCCAAGTACGCTGTAAATGCATGGTATGATATTTTCGCGCCATGGTTAAGCCTGGGGCTCTTTGTGCTGCTTACATTCCTGGTTAAATTTGAAGGAGCTATCTGCATTGTTATGGCAATGCCTGTTTTCCTGGTACTGGGTTCTGCAGGCGGATTAATAGCAGGCGAGATCCGGCGGCGGAGAGTGCGCACAAGGCTTAATGTTGCTGTTGCCGTACTTTTGCCATTCCTGATAGTACCTATTGAAGGAGCATTTGATATAAAACCTTCGACTTATGAAGCCTATACCACAATAGAAATTGATGCACCTGCCGATGTTATTTGGAATAATGTTGTACGCGTAAGGGAAATTTCGCCTGAAGAAGATAACGGGAAGCTATCGAAGTTTATGGGATTCCCAAGGCCGGTAGTTGCCGAGCTTGATACGCTGATGAAGGGCGGCAGAAGGAAAGCAGTGTTTGATAAGGGCCTGGTATTTGATGAAGTGGTGTATGATTATTCACATGAGAAAAAGATGTCGTTTTCAATTACTCCCATTACAGCCGAAATTCCCCCTGCTACACTTGATGAACATGTGATAGTCGGCGGCAAGTATTTCACCGTGCTCGATGGCACCTATGAACTTGAAAAAATTTCTGATAACAAGTACAGGCTGATACTTTACAGCCATTTCAGCCTGAATACAACATTTAATTTCTACTCCGGCATGTGGAGCAAATGGATAATGAGCGATATACAGAATAATATTCTGGGCATAATTAAGAAAAGATGCGAAAATTGAAAAACTACGCAGTGATCCTGTTATTTTTGGCATTTACTGGAGTGTCATATGCCCAGGATAAGCCAACACTTTCAATAACAATTGATGACCCGCATGTAAATGATGCTGTGGTTATGAGTTGGCAGGAAAAAGATGATTCCCTGCTCAGTACACTGGATAAATACGGGCTGAAAGCTGCGCTGTTTGTTTGCGGCATGCGGATCGACTCTCCCGATGGAAAGCTGCTGCTTGAGAAATGGAACGATCGCGGACATTTAATATGCAATCATACATACTCGCACAAGTATTATCATTCTAAAAAGCTTTCGGTTGAAGATTTCGAATATGATTTCCTCCGGTGCGATTCAATTATCATGGGATACACCGGCTACACAAAGTTATTCCGCTATCCATATCTGAAGGAAGGAAATACAATAGAAAAACGCGACGGCTTCCGTTCATTTCTGGATTCACTTGGCTACAAAAATGGTTATGTGACCATTGACGCCTCGGACTGGTATATTGACGGAAGAATGATTGACACGCTTAAGGCAGATAGAACTTTTGATGTAAAACCTTTTCTGCAATACTACCTTGAACATATTTATAACCGTGCAATGTATTATGATAGCCTTGGCTATGCTTTAACCGGCAGACATATTAAACATACGCTGCTGCTGCATCATAATTTGGTGAATGCTATGTTCCTGGGCGAGCTATTGGATATGTTCAAAGCAAAGGGATGGCAGCTTACAGACGCGGTAACGGCATTTAGTGATGAAGTATTTTTGCAGCAGCCGGATATACTCCCTGCGGGCGAAAGTCTGATTTGGGCAATGGCAAAGCAAAGCGGCAGGTTCGAGGGCACGCTCCGCTACCCCGCAGAAGACGGCGAATACGAAATAGAAGGACTTAATAAAAAGTTGAAAAGTTATTTCCAAAAGTAAGTTTATGGCAGATCTAAGCAGGGTTACAAAAAAATACTCGAATGGTGAAATCACCGTGGTTTGGAAACCGGCATTGTGCATTCATTCAAAAAATTGCTTCACGGGACTGCCAGGGGTATTTGATCCCTCAAAAAGGCCGTGGATAGATCCAAAAGGCGCCGCATCAGAAGAAATTGTTAAACAGGTGAACCAATGCCCTTCCGGGGCTTTAAGCATTTTTTATAATTCAGGTGAAGCCAATGATCCCATTGAACAAACCCCGCCGGAAATTACCGCTGAAGCGAAGCCTAACGGCCCGCTTATGGTTTATGGGAACATTACGGTAAAAAAACCTGACGGCACAACTGAAAACCGTACGAATGTAACAGCATTCTGCCGCTGCGGCGGCTCTTTAAACAAACCGTACTGCGACGGCACACATAACAAGCTGGAGTTCAGGGGATGAATAGTTTTTACAATTATAGCGAAACTGCTTTGAGAAAATACACAACACTAACCCTTAAGCCATAAATGCAAAAGAACATTAAGATATCATTACCCGAAGCCCGTCAGCTTGCCATTGCCTCGCAGCTGCAGTTTGAACCGGGCAGCGCTAATCCGAAACAAACCCTGCAGAAGATCATTGAAAGACTGGGTTATGTGCAGATAGATACCATTTCTATTATAGAGCGTGCGCATAAACATATATTGTGGACACGGCTGCCCGAATTTAACAACTTAATGCTTGATGAGCTGATAGATAAGAATAAAAAGGTATTCGAGTTCTGGGATCACGCAGCAGCATACCTGCCGATGAAACATTACCGCTACACGCTTCCGCGAAAGAAGATGTACGCGGAAAAATACAAACATTGGGAAAAAAGCAAGAAAAAGCTTCTGGAGTATATCGTAACCAGGATACGCGAAGAAGGTCCGCTGCAATCACGTGATTTTGAAGAGCCTAAAAAACGCGGCTTGTGGTGGGATTGGAAGCCTGCCAAAGAGGGGTTGGAATATCTTTTCCACACGGGGGTGCTTTCTGCCAGAGCGAGAAAAAACTTTCAGAAAGTTTATGACCTTACCGAAAGAACTCTTCCGAAGGGTATAGATTCATCACTGCCTGCAGAATTGGAGCAGGCGGAACATTTGATACTAAAAGCAATTGCCGCCAACGGTCTTGCTTCGCAAAAAGAAATGTTCTATTTAAGGTATCACAACAGGCCGGCTGCAAAGCAGGCTTTGATGGAACTTACTGAAGCGAAAAAGATCATCCCGCTCACAATTGAAGGGATAGAGAACGAAACATATTACACCACAAAAAAGCATCTGCAGAATTACACTAGTCTCGACAATGACGATATGTACATACTTTCGCCTTTTGATAACCTTGTAATACAGCGTAAACGGCTTAAAGCAATTTTCAACTTTGATTATACTATAGAGTGTTACGTTCCCGCACCTAAAAGAAAATACGGCTATTTTTGTATGCCCGTGCTTCACGGCAGTGAATTTATCTGCAGGATAGATGCCAAAGCTGACCGCGCGGCGAATACACTGCGCGTGATAAATATATTTTGGGAAGAGAATTCAAATGGCAGAAAATATACCGGCGATGTAATGGACAAACTCACACAAAAGCTGGAATCACTTGCGAAGTTTGCCGGTTGCGAAATCCTCCAGGCAAAGCAGCTTAAATAGTAAAAGCATACCTGAGTATTCGAATCCCTGCAAATTAAAAATTCAGTTTTTTGGCGTTTCAAAGTCACAATTTACAACTTTATACTATTGTGTTACATAATTTTACAGCATAATGAATCATAAATGGCTAATTTTGTGTTGAACAAATAAAGGCAATAGAGTAAACAAGATCTGTTTAAAGAGGATTACATGAAAAAAACACAATACAGGCTATCAATCATAATATTATCAGCAATTTTCCTTCTTCCGTGGACTAGCGGGCCATCTTATTCCCAGGATAAAACCGGTACTGTTTCGGGAAGTATAATTGATAAATCCACGGGTGCAGCAGTTGAAGGCGCGGATGTTACTTTGAGCAGAGTTAAAGATTCCACTCTTGTTAAGGGAATCAGCACTGATGCAGCCGGAAAATTTACACTTAGCGATGTACCTTTTGGCAGGTATTATCTTAAAGCAAGCCTTGTGGGTTATAACTCATTTGTAGTGAGCGGTGTAACAGTTAATCCGAACAGCACAGTTGTAACATTGGATCCTATTCAGCTCACAACCGGCGGCACTTCCACAGAAGAAATTGTAGTAGAAAGTGAAAAGAGCCAGATAGAATTCAGACCTGATAAAAAAGTTTTTAATGTCGGCAAAAATATTACAAACCAGGGCAGCACTGTTGTTGACCTCTTGAAGGAGATCCCCTCGGTTACCGTTGACCAGGATAATAATATCAGCCTGCGCGGCAGCGAAGGAGTGAAAATATTAATTGATGGCAGGCCCTCTGGTCTTGAAGGAACAAACCGCGGTGATATGCTTGCACAAATCTCCGCTACACAGGTTGAAAGTATTGAGCTTGTTACAAACCCTTCCGCGAAATATGAAGCCGAAGGTTCATCCGGAATAATCAACATCATTTTAAAAAAGAATGAAAACCGGGGAATGGGATATAACGGAACTCTTGGACTCAATATTGGTACAAGAGATAAATACAGCGGTCAGCTGAGCTTTAGTCTGAAAAATAAGAATTTTAATTTTTACGGCAACTACGGTTACAATTCCAATCGCATGATATTCAACGGAATTAACCAAAGATATAATTATCTAAATTCAGATTCTTACTTTACTGATGAGACCAGCAATGCCCGCGGGCATATGCGTGGGCAAAACGCAAAGTTTGGAGTGGACTTTTTTCTAAACCCGGAAAATACCATCGGATTTTCGTTTAATCTAAGAAATACGAAGCGTTCCAGATTTGATGTAACAGATGACTTTGTTTATAACAACTCGGATGTTTTAACTTCACAATATTATAACACAACAACCAACGAAGATGATGGTTTGAACTACGATATAGCCGCGAATTATACATATAAGTTCAAAAAACCCCAGCAGGTATTTACTGCCGATCTTTCGTTTTCAAGGGATAAAGATGATGAAGTTACAAATACTTTTGATACGTACATTAGCCCCATGGTCCCCGAACCGGTCAACAGGAACGAATATACCTCTGAGAAAGATGATGCTTATATAGCTGATCTGAATTACACACATCCATTCGGCAAGGATGCAAAACTCGAAACAGGTTACCGCGGCAGCTACAAAAAGAGAGATAATGATTACAGGGTGGAAACATTTGATTACACGAACGGACAGTATTCCACTGATGTTAACTCTTCGAACAATTTTATATACAAGGAACAGATCAATGCAGGATACGGGATTTATACTCAATCAATAGGTAATTTTGGATTTTCTCTTGGAGCAAGGGTTGAGCAGACAATCGTTAAAGGCGAGCTTACCAATAACGGGGAATCATTTGACAGAAGCTACATTGATTTTTTCCCGAGTGCGAGTGTTTCACAAAAGCTCACCAAAACCAGCGAGATCCAGCTAAGTTATGCGCGCAGGGTAAACCGCCCCAGAATGAGGCAGCTTAATCCTTTCGTTACATTAAGTATGATGGGCGGAACAAACAGCCTCTCACAGGGTAACCCGAATTTGAATCCCGAGTTTACAGATGCAATTGAGCTGAGCTATATTCAATACCTCCCGTTTGCCACTGTAACACCAACATTTTTTTACAGGCAAACCAAGGACCAGATATCAAGATCAAGGACACTTATAGACAGCATAACCACGCTTTCAACATTTGTGAATTATAATAAGTCCAAATTCTACGGCGGCGAGATGATCGTAAACGCAAATCCAACCAAATCTTTGAGTCTTAACGGAACTTTCAGCTACTATAAAACTGAAATTGACGCCTCAAACCTGGGTTCCGGGCTCTCCAACAGCGGCTATTCATGGACTGCAAGGGTAATGTCAACATTAGTACTGCCGGCAGATTTCAGCTTCCAGGCTTCATACTTTTACTCAGGCAAACATTATAATGCACAGGGTACATTTGAGCCGTTCACAATGCTGGATGCCGCTGTAAAAAAAGACCTGTTTGAGAAAAGGCTGAGCTTAACCCTGAGAGTAAGTGACCTGCTTGACGACGCGAAGTTCAAAGCTAACGTAAGCGGTGTCGGATATTCGGAAACTTTTGAAAGAAAAAGGGATGCCCGGACATTTCACCTTAACATTAGCTACAGGTTCGGCCAGCAGGAAAAAGGCAAGTTTGATAAGGGCAAGAAACGAAACAACGAAGATAATAATAACGGTGATGATGGTATGGATTATTGACAGAGTTAAAGTATATTTTACAGAAAAGCCGGTTATCTCTTTAACCGGCTTTTTTATTATCCGGTAAGGTGAATAGTCATATTTTTTTATGATTTTTGTTTACACCGCTCAATTGCATTTCAACAGGCACATTTGTTTATTATTTTAAAACAGCAGATGTTTCATCAACTAATAGGAGATAACAAATGACGCTTCTAGAGTTGCTCTACCACAAACACGAAGAGATACTGCATGATGCAGTAACCGCACTGGCCAAAGCCAAACTTCCTCACTTTAGCAGTTTCACCGAAGCAGAACTTAATGAAAGATTCAGCAGGCTGCTCCATGCTGTAACCCTTTGTACTGAAAAAAATTCATGTAGCGAGCTTGCTGCTTATATGAATCTGATCTCTGATGAAAGTTTTGATTTGGGTTCTGAGCCTGTGGAGGTTCAGATCATGCTGAATATTCTTGAAGAAGCGCTTTGGAAAAATATCTGCGAATATGTAGGCGGCCACAAACAAAATGCAGCCATGAAGCTTATTACGGCAATTCTTTGCAGTGCAAAGCAGGATCTAATTGATGAATACGCAATACTGGAAAGAAACTGAAACTGATTTTTTACAGCGATCTGTACTTTGTGCGTCTCCTATTATTCGTTTTGTTGTGCGCTATGCTCATCGTAATAATTTCTATGTGAATATTTTTACCTGAATATATTCGATCAAAAAAAATTGATATATTTCTCAACAATAAGTTTGTAATTTCTTAAACAGGATTCAAACATTAAAATTGAAAAAGGGGTTCTTATATGACACTACTCGAGTTAATTTACGGGAAACCTGAGCTGATCCTCCAGGAGGCGACAAACAACCTGATGAGAGTACAGCTTCCTCATTACAGCAAATTCCGCCGTGAGGAAATTCACAAGAAATATTCAAGCCTGCTGCTTGCACTTACCAAATGCATCGAAACCAAAAAATGTGATGACATGATCTCCTACATGGATCTGATCACAGATGAAAGATTTGTATCAGGTTTCGAAGAAGAAGAGATACAGATCGCTTTGAACATTTTCGAAGAAGCATTTTGGAAGAACATCCGGAGTCATGTGGATGAAAGAAGCCATTTTGAAGCGAAGAAGACTATTACAACGATAATTGATAAAGCAAAAGAGGCAATGCTGGAAGATTATGTTACGCTGAAGAAAAGCTGATCTTTCGGAATAGAAATTTCTCCAAAAAAAGCTGCCCGCATATCCGGACAGCTTTTTTTATATACGGTTCTAAATATTTCATTTCATTAGTCGTTTCAAAAGTATATTTTTGCAGTCAATTAAGTAACTGAACTAATTTCTTTATATGAATCATTTTTACATAAAAGATAACCATCTATACGCGGAAAATTTCCTGGTTGAAGATCTTGCAAAAGAATTCGGAACACCATTATATCTCTACAGCAAGAACCAGATCCTTAGGAATTACAGGGATATTAACCAGCCATTGGTTAATTCAAAGCTGGACTTTATCAATTGCTACGCAATTAAGGCGAATTCAAATCCCGAAATTCTGAAGCTTCTTGCCGAAGAAGGTGCCGGCGCGGAAATCGCATCCGGCGGTGAATTGTATCTCGCGCTGAAGTTCGGTTACCTGAGGAATAAGATCACCTTTACCGGGGTAGGCAAAACAGACGAAGAAATAGAATATGCGCTAAAGGAAAATATATTCAACTTTACAGTTGAATCACTGCAGGAAATTAAAGTTATTTCTGAGATCGCGCACAGGCTTGGAGTGATCGCACGGGTATCGATCAGGGTTAACCCGGATATAGACGCGAAAACTCATCCTTACATTACTACCGGAATGAAGGAGAATAAGTTCGGAATCGATAGCCGGGATATTATTGAAGTATTCAAAACTTCAAGCGAGCTTCCTAATATTGATGTGATCGGTATCCACTCGCACATCGGCTCGCAGATAACTGAAGTTAAACCATACATGGAAGCCGTAAAATACCTGGGTGAGCTGATCGAAAAGATCGAGAAGATGGGTATCAATATCCGTTACCTTAACTTTGGCGGCGGATTCGGTGTGCAGTATAAAAACATTCTGCAACACAGGTATATACCCACAGAGCCTGATGATATTGAACGCTACTCCCCTCTCGGCGAACATGTGGAGTCGGTAATCAAGCTGCTTTCATCGTACAACAAAAAGCTTATAATTGAACCCGGCCGCTCTTTGGTTGCCAATGCGGGAATACTTGTTGGCAAAGTATTATACACTAAACAGGGTGAACTTAAGAAATTCGTAATTACTGATACCGGTATGAACGACCTCATGAGGCCGTGCCTATACCAGGCGTATCACCAGATAGTACCGCTAAATTTAAAAGATACCGGCTTTGAAACGGTTGATATCGTTGGTCCGGTTTGCGAAACTTCAGATTTCATCGCAGCAAAACGCAGTATCCAGGTAATGGAGCGCGGCGACCGCTTCGCGGTGCTGACAACCGGGGCGTATGGCTACTCGCTTTCATCAAACTACAATGCAAGGCTGAGGCCTGCGGAAGTGCTTGTTGACGGCGATAAACATTACCTTATCCGTGAAAGAGAAAAAGTTGAGGAACTTCATTACTAGAAATAATTCCTGCTGTAACAAAACAAACAATAACGATCTGTTCACCGGCATAAACAGGGTGTGTTCCGGCATAGTTTTTTTATTATTGTTTACGGCAGCCTCTTCGCTATACACGCAGGAAATTTCGCTGGAATACATCTTTCAGGATACAAATATTGTAAACCCGCGCCCTCCGCTAAAATACATCAATTCCCAATCATCAAAAATATACTATTACGGCGATGACGACTATGACGGAATGCTTAGCCTGTTTGACTACAACTATAATACCGGCGAAACATTCAGATACTCTGATACGGGTGAAACCGCTTCGGAATTCATTTTAATGCCAAGCGGCGATGCTGTTACCATTTTAAAGGGCGATGTTTATATTACCAAAAATTTCGCAACAAGCAGGTTATACACCGCTGATATCAGGCTTACCGAAACCGACGAATATGAATACTCACCTCTTGCCATAAGCAATTTTGTGGTTTACAGGCGGGCAGGCAATTATTTCCTGAGGCGTTATAGCGATACCGCCGCCGCTTCAAAAGAATTGACGCTGATAAATGATGAATCCGATTCACTTTCATTCCAGATCATGGATATGACGGATAAATATAAAGGTAACCCGAACACTCTGCTTAGGCTGTTTATTGTTAAGTATGATAACTCCACCAAACGCGAGATTCTTGTGCCTGACTATACCGATAGATTCGTTACTGCGGAAACTATCCGCAAAGGAATATCCCGCGTAACAATGTATGAATATGAAGTCCGCAGCGCGGGTAAGGATTCGCTTTACAGCATAATCCACGAATTCGCCTATCCCGATAGCATGCGCTACTCGACTTCGTATGCGGAATACTCGCCCACCGGTACAAGCTTGATCTTAGACGCCGAATCAATGGACCGGCATAACAGGAAAATTTTCAAGTATGATATAGCAAGCAGAAAAGTTAGCGAGATCTATTCGGAGAGCGATTCAGCGTGGTTTGAAAAGCACTCGAACCATACTTCATTCATAAATGATGATGAAATAATTTTTGAATCAGAGATCGGGGGCTATAATAATCTGTACAGGGTTAAGATCAATGGCAGCGGATTTCAGCAGGTTGCAGGCGGAAATTTTACCATACTGGAATCGGCAGTCGATACAAAGAACGGGAAGGTTTATTTCAGTGCGAATGCAGAGCATCCATATGAATATTTCATTTATGAATCTGACCTTAGCGGCTCATATACGAAACGCCTCACATATGAAGAAGGTGATGTATCAGAGCTCAGGCTTTCGCCGGATGGCAGCAGGCTGTTTTACTCGCAGTCATATTTCACCAAGCCAAATGAGCTGCACATGCTTGATATACAATCCGGCATTTCCACACAGGTTACAAATACAACTTCACCAAAATTCGCAAATGTTGAGTGGAATATCCCAGAGGTTATCACAGTAACAAACGAAGAGGATGGCGCAACCATATACGGATTGCTGTACAAGCCGCAAAACTACGATCCGAAAAAGAAATATCCGCTGATATGTTTTGTGCACGGTTCGGGATATTTGCAGAATGTAACGAAAGGATTTTCACCGTACCGGGATAACTTTATGGTGAACACTTACCTCACGCAGAGTGATTTTATTGTGCTCGATCTCGATTTCAGGGGAAGCATGGGTTACGGCAAAGAACACCGCGATAAAACATACCGGAACCTGGGGTATTGGGAAGTATCCGATTATATCAGCGGTGTAAATTACCTGGCGGGGCTTGGTTTGATAGATAAAGAAAAAGTGGGCATTTACGGCGGCAGCTATGGCGGATTCACAACGCTGATGGCAATGTTTACTCATCCCGAAGTTTTCAAGGCGGGGGTAGCACTGCGTGCAGTGGCAAACTGGAAAAATTATTACTACAGCAACTGGTGGTACACGCTCGCTAGATTCGGCGATCCCGATACCGAAGGTGTAAACGAATATTACGAAAAGTCATCACCATATACATATGCGCAGAACCTGCAGGGTCACCTGCTGCTTACTCACGGCATGCTGGATGATAATGTGTTTTTCCAGGATATGGTTCAGCTTACACAAAAGCTTATTGATAACAAAAAAGATTTTGATGTTATGATATACCCTGAAGAGGGCCACGGCTTCCACAGGCAGACAAGCTGGCTGGATCAGTACAAGCGCATCACCGGCTGGTTTGAGAAGTATTTGAAATAGAGAAAATATCACCACTTAGACACTTAGCACACAGAGTATATCTCGCAATTTTTAAACGTATAAGAAGTCATGCAGCAATCGTCAACATCCCTCTTTCTTTGACTCCATTTTTGGAGAACCTAAGATTTCCAGAAGAATTAGCAGCAACGTATAGCTTCCCAAACTGGAGTTTGGGAAGCAGGTATGTAAACTGGAGTTTGGGAAGCAGGTATGTAAGCTGGAGTTTGGGAAGCAGGTATGTGAACAGGTAAAACTGTCTCGTGAATTTTTTAACCCCGGCTTTTAAGCTGGGGTATTGTGATCTATACAGAACTTGGGCTTTAGCCCTGATTGAAATATGATAGAAGATTGTTTTCATGCAAGCTTCCGAAATTCTGTAAATATGAATGAATGGCAGGAGGTATGAACATCAGTGTCCTCAGTATAGAGCGCCTTTCCGCAATTAATAAATTCCCTTTTCATTATTTCAATTATCCATAATTTTCTTTAAATTTAGCCCAATCAAATTGATATTATTTACCAGCCATGAGCATTAAGGTAATTACAAAATTTCCGGATATGTATGATTTCAGCTATAACTACAGGGAGTGGAACCGGCAGTTTGTTGAACAGAACATCATATTGAACGGAACGTTTTCTTACCTGTTCTACCCGGAACACTGGACAACTCTTTCGCTTAAATTCGCATTTGGCGGTATTGAGCAGTACATTCTGGGCGATATGAAATACTCTGTTGAAAGCAGCCATTACCTGATATTGAACAGGGATACAATGTATAAAAGCCTGATAAGCTCACACAAGCCGGTTGAATCATTAACACTTAACTTCACCTCCGAATTTGCCGAGGATGTGTTTTATTCATCATTCAACAACGATGAATACCTGCTGGATTATCCCGAAGTACGTGACAGGCATCCTGTGAATTTTTTCCAGAAGCTCTACAGGTCCGATCCGCATATCAAAGCGTTGGTGAACAGCCTGAGGGAAAAAGTTAAGAATAGCTCCGCAGATACCGCCCTGCTGAATGAATTTCTGCACAGCATACTGGAACATACTTTCCGCACACAGCTTACCGAGTCAAAGCTTGCGGATAGTGTAAGCTCCATCAAACGCAGTACACGCGTTGAATTGTATTCCAGACTTTGCAAGGCAAAGGATTATATGACATCAAATTTCACCGAGCCTGTTGATCTGAATAAGCTTGCTTCTATTGCCTGTTTGTGCCCGCATCACTTCCTCAGGAAATTCAAATCTTCCTTCGGCGAATCACCGCACAAATTCCTCACTGCAGTAAGGCTTGCTCACGCCAAAAAACTGCTCGAAGAGACTTCACTTTCAGTGACAGAGATATGCTTAAGCTGCGGGTATGAATCCCTCAGCGCATTCGGCGAGCTGTTCAGGAAAACATGTGGTTTATGGCCGGAATCTTACCGGAAAGAACATTCTAAAAAAGTCAATTTTCAGATAATCTGACTTTCTGCACTTCCTTATATTTGTAAAAAACCAATAAGGAGGTATTATTGCGCAGGAATAATTCTGTTTTTTTCATTCGCCTTTCATTAATATTCATTTCTCTTTTTGTTTTTGATACTGCACTTCAGGCTCAGTACTTTGTGAAAGTTACAGACGCCGCAAATCCGATAGTAGCCGAGAACCTTGCCGGCAATTACATCGGCGCAAGCTGGGTTGATGTTGATGGTGATGAGAGACTGGATCTCTACATCAGCCGGAAGGATATATTCAGGAATTTGGGCAGCGGCAATTTTATAAAGTTACCGGGTTCAATCCCGCTCCAGGGACCCGTTCTTGGCAACTCATGGTCTGATTTTGATAATGATGGTGATATTGATGTATTCCTCATTTCAACCATACAGGTAAATTCCACTTCGCACATGTATATCAATAATGGGAGCGGATATTTCACCAAAGTGCTTACCGGCGATATATCTGACTCCATATCAAACTCCGGCTGGGGCTGTGTTTGGGGCGATGTTAACAATGATACTTACACAGACCTCTTTCTGGCTGCTGCATACAACTTCAGCGGGGTGCTGCATGAAAACCGTTTTTTTATAAATAACGGAAACGGAACACTTTCGCGCACTGATTCAACTCAGCTTACTGATTCGCTTGACGCGTTTACCATTCCCATGTTTTCAGATTATGACCAGGATGGCGATATTGACCTGTTCATCGGTACCGGCCCGGCGGATAATATCGGGCAGAAGGATTACCTCTTCAGGAATTACCTGAAAGAACAAAACACGCCTTATTTCTTTATCAGGATAGATACAGGTATCATTGCTAATGATATTGTTGACGGGCAGAACTGGAATTGGATAGATATTGATAATGACGGTGACCTTGATGGATTTCTGACAAACTACTCTGCGAATATACTAAACCGGCTATACAGGTGTGATGGTCTGCGCCAATATACAAAACTTAACTCAACACAGGCCGGCACAATTGTTAGTGATGCGGGTAACTGGCTTGCCAATACCTGGGGTGATTTCGATAATGACGGCGATATTGACTGCTTTATAACCAACGATGCAGGACTGAACAGGTATTACAGCAATAACGGGGCGGGATTCTTCACCAGAATTGATACTCTGGCCCCTATCGTTGCCGGCTCTACTTATGGCGCAACAATCGGCGACTATGATAATGATGGAGACCTTGATCTTTATACTGCAGGAACGGCTTCAACCAAAGGACTCTACAGGAATGAAACAAACAATAACAATAAGTGGGTCAACATTCGCTGCGTAGGTGCGGGTCCGGTAAGCGGCATGACTAACAAATCTGCACTTGGCACAATTATAAAAGTGAAAGCAGTAATAAACGGTGTTCCAAAATGGCAGATGCGCGAGATCACTGCGCAGAACAGCTTCAACTCGATGAACATGCTGAATGTACACTTGGGGCTTGCCGGGGCTACGGTTATAGATTCACTGATAGTAAAATGGGGCGGCGGACTTACACAGGTATTCACCGGGGTTAGTACAAACAAATTCTACCGCTTAAATGAAGGCAGTACGCTTGGAGAAATAGTTATCGGGTTGGATCCAATAAGCGGCGAAGTACCTCAGAGGTTTTCGCTCAAGCAAAATTACCCGAATCCATTTAATCCGCTTACAAAAATCCAGTTTGATATTCCATTTGCAGGCGGAATTTCACTAAGCATGTTTGATGTTAAGGGCAGCCTGGTAAAAGAAATGTTCAACGGCACAGTGAATGCAGGAACATTCGCGGTTGATCTTGACGCATCGGAATTGCCAAGCGGAGTATATTTCTACAGGCTTGAATTCCGGCAAACCGGCTCCGCAACCGGAAACTTTACCGAAACAAAAAAGATGGTGTTGGTTAAATAGCTGCAGTTAACTTTTGGCGTCCGCTGATGCACGAGGGCGGCTGTATAAGCTGCATTGGTCAGCGGATACGGCAATTCAGCGGATGCCAGCTTAAATTAAATAATGAAATGGAAATTATTCAAAAAGCAGCGCTTGCGCTGATGGTTTTACTGGCACTTGGAACAATTGTTACGGTAACCAATTCACAAACTAACCAGCCGCCATGCTCGGAGCCTGAGGCTTCGCAGTTTGATTTCTGGCTTGGCACATGGCAGGGTGAATGGAAAGATACAGAGGGGAAATCCCAAACAGCAACAAATATCATAACAAAAGGATTTGACGGCTGCGTTGTGGAGGAAAATTTTTCTACCGATGATAAAACATTCCTAGGCAGAAGCCTTTCAATGTATAACGTTAACAAAAAGATCTGGCAGCAAACATGGGTGGATAATACAGGCAGCTACCTGGATTTCACAGGCGGTATGGATGGCGAAAATATGATATTGCAGAGGAAGGCAACAGCGAAATCCGGCAAAGAAGTTTTACAACGAATGATATTCACTGAAATTAAAAAAGATTCGTTCACGTGGAATTGGGAATCTTCATCCGATAACGGCGCGACGTGGAGCCTCAACTGGCAGATACTCTACAGGCGCAAATAGCCTGCGGGATTATTTTATTACAGAGCAGGTTTCTTCGGTTCAAGCGCATAGGCTGCAACTTCCGATTCAAATCCGCATGATTTATGCGAGCCGTCACAGAATGGTTTTTTGCTGCTTTGACCGCAGCGGCAGAGAGCGAATACAGTGCGTCCTGCGAGGTCATATTTGCCGCCGTTTGCATCATAGAGCTCAACATCTTCCCCTTCGATACGCAGACTGGCGTTTTTTGATACTGTGATTTTTACTGACATGGTTGTATTATTTATACAGCTATTTGAGTCATTGTTTTTCCATCCCCGAGTAAGATAATGGAGATGCGTGATACTTAGACTACTCCCTGCCACCTAGAGTCTTTTCTATTTCAGCCAGATTCTTCTCAGCGCGTTTCATGATCTCATCTGCTTCCGGTTCTCCCCCGCCCTCTTTCCCAAACTCCAGTTCTGCCGCCACTCCTCTTTCCCAAACTCCAGTTCTCCCCCACCCTCTTTCCCAAACTCCAGTTTGGGAAAGCAGTCTATAGATGAAACATCAGTCCCAGCCATTTAGATGCAGAACACCTTCTATTCCGCTAATTATATTACCTGCCGAGCTATACTTCCAATCCTCCGGTTCTCCTACCAGTCCCCTTCTCACAGGGTTCATATGAATGTAGTCTATTTTCTGCTGTATGATCTTTTCTGAGACCAATTCCTGGGGATGAAAGCTCTCCTGCCAGACCTGGAACTCGCTTTTGGTCTTATACTTTCTTTTAGCCAGTCTGAACTTCTCCAGCAGAGTTTCGTTCTTATCTTCCTTCAGATTCCTGATAATTTCCTTGGCTGTATAACCCTTAACCGAGCCAATTACATTCGATAGATTATGCGCAGATACTATCAAATGAAAATGATTATCAAGAAATACATAGGCGTAAAGCTTAAGTCCTTTTTTTAGTTGAGAGAATCGAATTGATTCAAATAGTATTTCGAAATAAGGCGGGGATGTAAATACGGGCAGCCAATCGACGATAGTAGATGTAATAAAGAATACACCCTCGGGATTATATATTTTGTAAGTACTTCTCATTTGCCGCATGTTT
>JACSRQ010000232.1 GCA_014879675.1 Ignavibacteria bacterium | reverse complement strand
AGATGTGTATAAGAGACAGAAATAATACGGGCAAATCACCTCTTTATATCGGTTTTGATGTCGGTTCAACAACAGTTAAGGCCGTTGTAATGGATATCGATAACGATAAGATATTATGGTCTGATTACCAGAGGCATGATACCAAGCAGCCGGAGAAATCGCTTGAGCTCCTCAAAAATATCGAGGATACCCTTGGTAAAGATGCATTTGAGGGCGCCAGGATATTTATAACCGGTTCGGGCGGAAGCAATATTGGCAGATTCCTCGGCGCAAAATTTGTGCAGGAAGTAAATGCCGTATCGCTTGCCGTAGAGAAATTCTACCCGAAGACACTTTCGGTAATCGAGCTTGGCGGACAGGATGCTAAGATCATTGTATTCAAGGAGGACCCTGAAACCGGCAAGAAGAAGAAGATCCCATCGATGAACGATAAATGCGCCGGCGGTACAGGCGCGGTTATTGATAAGATCAACGCAAAGCTTAAGATACCTGCTGATGAGCTTTGCAATATGGGATATTTCGGTAAGAAGCTCCACCCTGTTGCCGGCAAATGCGGTGTATTTGCAGAAACAGATATCAACGGATTGCAAAAGTCAGGCGTACCCGCCGATGAACTTATGGCGAGCTTGTTTGAATCTATTATTCAGCAGAATCTTTCGGTATTAACACGCGGCCATACATTAAGGCCAGAAGTGTTACTGCTCGGCGGACCGAACTGCTACATTAAAGGAATGATGGATTGCTGGAGAGCAAACATACCTAAGATGTGGGATGAAAGGAACGTTCCTTATGATAAGAACGAGCCGATCGAAAACCTGATCAGGGTGCCTGAAAACGCGCAGTATTTCGCTGCCATTGGCGCGATTGAGTACGGTAAAGAAGAAGAGCCAGAGATCGGTTTGTACAAAGGCTATACTGACCTTGAATACTATATCAATGTTGGCAGGGCTGAAGAAAAGAAAAAACTGATGAAGCTTTCCGGCGGCGGCGGTCTGTATAAAGATCCCGAAGAGCTTGATAATTTCAAAGAAAAATATAAGATACCAAAATTCACACCGGCGCAGTTCAAACCGGGTGAAGTTGTAAAAGGATTTATCGGGCTTGATGGCGGTTCAACTTCAACCAAAGCTGCGCTTATCTCACTGGATAAGCAGGTATTGGTTAAGTCATACCAGCTTTCAAAGGGAAATCCAATTGAAGATACCGTAGAAATACTGCAGAAGCTGCGCGACCAGGTTGAAGAACAGGGCGCGACACTTGAAGTACTCGGTATCGGCACAACAGGCTATGCAAAGGATATCTTAAAGGATGTGCTGCATGGTGATGTTGCGCTGGTTGAAACTGTTGCGCACACACAGGCTGCGGTTCACTTCTATCCCGATACAGATGTAATTGTTGATGTTGGCGGACAGGATATTAAGCTTATTATTCTTGACCAGGGACGCGTAACTGATTTCAAGCTGAATACACAGTGCTCGGCAGGTAACGGTTACTTCCTGCAGTCAACTGCCCAGGGATTCGGATATGCTGTTGAGGATTTTGCAGATATAGCATTTTCAGCAAAACAATATCCAACCTTTGGTTACGGCTGTGCCGTGTTTATGCAAAGTGATATAGTTGATTTCCAGCGCCAGGGATGGAAGCCGGAAGAGATCATGGCCGGACTCGCAAACGTATTGCCGAAGAATATCTGGCTATATGTTTCGCAGATCCCCAACCTTGCAAAACTTGGAGAGAATTTTGTGCTCCAGGGCGGCACACAGCATAATCTAGCCGCGGTAAAAACACAGGTTGATTTCATTACCGATAGATTCAAAGGCAGCGGAGTTGAGCCTAATGTGTTTGTTCACAAACACACCGGTGAAGCCGGCGCTATTGGATGCGGAATTGAAGCGGCAAGGCTGTATGAGAATGGCATGAGAACAAATTTCATAGGTCTTGATAAAGTTTCCAGGATCGTATTCAAAACCACAAGAGATGAAAAAACCAGGTGCTATTTCTGCAAGAATAAATGTTTAAGAACATTTATAGATGTGGCTACCGAAGAAAAAGCTATACCATACGTAAAAGATCTTTCAATAGAATTCCCCAAGGATAAAATTGTTAATCCAGATTCCAAGATTCCGATTGTTGACGGAACCCAGAGATTAATTATTGCGACCTGCGAAAAAGGAACTGTTGAGGATCTAAGCTCAATGAAGGATATTAAAAAAGGATTGGATGCTATTAAGGATATAACTCCAAACCTGGTTGAGTATGCCGCAGTTGAAGTATGGAAGTCACAATCGCCTAAAAAAGTAACGGAACAGGTTCCGGTACTTTCGAAAATGGAACAGCTTAAGCTCAATTTTAACAAAAAGGCAAAGGCTGAACATGACAGGCGTGTGGAGCTTATCAATAAACGCAATAAGGTTGTAATTGCAATTCCCAGGGTGCTGAACATGTACGCACACACCCCGTTTTTTACAGGGTATTTTGAGGCTGTTGGTATAAATCCAGGTAACATAGTATTTTCAGAATACACCAGCGAGGAATTGTATAAAGAAGGTGCCAAGCGCGGTTCAATCGACCCGTGTTTCCCTTCAAAGATAGGTATTCCTCATATTCATAACCTCATCTACAAGATCCACAAGAAGAAGAAAATTGATTACATCTTCCTCCCTATTGTGGATACTATTCCATCAGATTTCATTTATGCGCAGCAGCATCATGCATGCCCGACAGTTACAGCAACATCAGAGGCAGCAAAGGCAGCGTTCATAAAAGAAAGCGATATGTTCAAGGATGCGGGAATTGAATATGTAAACACATATTTATATATGACAGAGCCAAAGCTTTGTGCTAAGCAGATGTTCGATGAATGGGGCCCGAAACTGGGTCTGAGCCGTGAAGAAAACGACCTTGCTGTTGATGAAGCATATAAAGCGCTTGAGAAATTCAACACTAACATGCGGAAAACAGCACGTGAAGCGCTTGAACAGCTTGAAAAAGATAACAAGATCGGTATAGTGGTGCTTGCAAGGCCTTATCACAATGACCCGGGCCTGAATCACGAGATCCTGGAAGAATTCCAGAAGCTTGGCTACCCTGTTTTCAACCAGGATGCACTTCCTACTGATGATGATATACTCGAAAAACTGTTCGGCGATGAAGTTAAGGCGGGAATCATAAGAAGCGGAATGGATGTTAGCGATGTTTGGAAGAACTCATACAGCGAAAATACAACCCGCAAAGTGTGGGCTGCCAAATATACTGCAAGACATCCAAACCTTGTTGCGCTTGAGCTTTCTTCATTCAAATGCGGACACGATGCGCCGATATATACAGTGATTGAAGAGATAGTTTCTGATAGCGGTACGCCGTACTTCTCATTCAAAGATATCGATGAGAACAAGCCTACCGGCTCTATCAAGATACGTGTAGAGACTATACATTACTTCCTGAAACGTTACAGGGAAGATATGGTAGCAAAGGATAAGAAGATACTGACAATCGAAGAAAAGATGAAGGAATTTGAGCTGAAGATCAGGAAACAATATGAGCTGCAGGAAAAGCTTGATGTAATACATAAGAGCCAGGGAACAGGCAAGTATCATAACGGCAGCCTGAACTCCAATGCAGTTGAAATTGACCTGAGCAAGGTTAAACCGGCTGAAAAATCAAACCAGCCGCTGAACCAGAACGGAAACTCGAATGCAGAAAAAGTGAATAAGGAAGCTGTAGAAGCATAAAACTGATTTAAAAGCACCCCGAACTTTTCGGGGTGCTTTTTTTATGCACATTACTTTACCGAGTGAAAGTTATCTTCCATTGTTCATCATTTGCAAAGTTCAGCGTAAGGACTAAATTCCCTGACGCTGTAAATGTACCTCCTCCAATTGTATGTTCATCAAGGTCACCGCCGCGTGCGCTATATCCTAATACTGTAAAGGTAATATTACCATCATTAACTACGTATGTGCCGCCCGAGAAGTATGTTTCGTCGCGTGAGCGGACTATATTAGCTATGGAAGTATTATCAATTTCACCGGCCAGAGACCAGCAATTGTCGTTTGTTGTTGTTGTTCTTGACCAGATCTTTCCGTTATCGGCGGTAACAATTCCATCATGTGAGTCTTTCAAATACACCCCGCTTAAGTCTGTATAATAATCACAAAACTCTTCAGTCCATGTTAAACCACCATCTTCCGTTCTAAGGAGTACGCTGCCATCGACTGCCACACCTGTATTTGAGTTAAGAAAATAGAATCCCTGATTCCAATCTACTCCCATATTTAAAATAGTTGTCCAGCTTGAACCGCCATCAATAGTTTTTTGCAGTACCGGTTTATTATTCATTGTACCGGCAGCGAATCCTAAATTCTCGTCCTTGAATTCAAAGCTATAGACAAGAAAATTTAGAGGAATTGTCGTCCAGTTGTTACCTCCGTCAATGGTCCTAAGCAGATTGCTTGTATTATTGCTGGTTGTGGGACCTGCTACCCAGCCGGTTTGATCATTGATAAACCTGACATTATAAGAATTCAATGTGTTATTCTGCACTGACCAGTTTAGACCACCGTTGACAGTTTTGCAAATATGTTCATTTCCAACAGCATAACCTGTCATTTCATTAACGAATTGTATATCATAAAGACTAACGCCAATTGTATTAAAGTTGAAAACCTGGTTCCAGGTCGAACCACCATCTGTGGTTTTTATCAGAACAACATTATAACTGGTTGACTGCCCTAAAACGTATGCCACTTGTGAACCACTAACTGAAACAGTATACAAATTTGACAATCCAGTAATATTTTTCTGGTTCCAGGTCGAGCCGCCATCTGTTGTAAGATAGTACCATGGATTATTATACATAAAATCCTGCGGCAATATAGATCCTACCAGATTATCTATGAATTTAACCTTGCCAAGATTTTGCCATCCTATAGTTTGTTGAGTCCAGCTTCTGCCGCTTCCAAAGTTTAAATTTGCCCAGCCTACGGTTGCTGCAGGTAATGAACCAAGCAATTGAAGCTGCGCTTTCATTTGGGCAGATTGTCCAGAACCACTTGGCGCGTGTACCATTTGAACTTCGCTTGCCCGCCACAAACCACCCAGGGGTCCGCCCGTCGTATTGTTTGTCGGAGTATCATCGGAACATCCTGAAACGAGGAAAAAAATAGAAAACACTATTGTAAAGAATATTGTTTTTTTCATTTGTTATAAATGTTAAATTACCGGAATAAAAGTATTGTTAAAGTTTATGGGTTCGAGAATTGTGGAAACTTTACTAAACAAAGATAATCAACAATTTAGAAATATACACTAAAAAAATGAATAAAGAAGCCGCAGAAGCATAAACATTACCAACACCACCCCGTAAATTTGCGGGGTGGTGTTCTTTTTTTGAGACTTTCTACCTTATGAAAGTTACCTTCCATTGTTCATCATTCGCAAAATTGAGAGTAAGAACTAAATTCCCTGATGAAGTGAATGTTCCACCGCCTATTGTAAAATCGCCTGCATCTCCGCCTGTGGCACTGTAACCAAGTACTGTAAATGTGATATTGCCTCCATCGATTGAATAAGTTCCGCCGCCATAATAAACTTCATCCCTGGAATGGATAATATCTGCAATTGAAGTATTTTCAACTTTTCCTCCCAGTGACCAGCAATTATCTGCAGTAATGTTCGATCTCATCCAAACTCTTCCATCAGAATCAGTGACAAGCCCATTTTGTGAGTCTTTAAGATAAACACCATTATAGTTTGAGTAATAATCACAGAACTCCTGTGTCCATGTTATACCGCCGTCTTCTGTCCTAATTATAGCGCTTCCATCTACAGCCATTCCGGTAGAAGCATTAAGGAAATGGAAGCCCTGCTGGTAATCAACGCTCATATTCAAAATTGTTGACCAGGAGAAACCCCCATCAATGGTTTTAAAAATGTAAATTTTACTATTAAGTATTCCGCTGGCGAAACCGGTATTCTCATCTTTGAAATCGAAATTAGTCATAAGGAAATTCAGTGGAATTGTTTGCCAGGTTGTTCCACCGTCACTAGTCTTTAACAGGCTGCTGTATGAATTCCCGCTCGTCATCCCGGAAATGATCAGTGATTGGTCATTGAAAAATTGCAGGTCCTGGCAGTTCATAGGCGTGTTATCGATTGCCCAGTTAAGTCCGCCATTTGTTGTTTTGCATATTTTTCCGTTAGCAATTGCATAACCTGTTTCTTCATTAACAAAGCCAATATCATTAGGGCTCACACTCACTGAGGTAAAGCTGAACTTTTCGGCCCATGTAGAGCCGCCATCTGTCGATTTCAGCAGAACATTTGAGTATGGAGGAGAAGATAAGTGACCTACTGCATACGCAATGTTAGCATTTACAATTGATACCAAGTAGAAATAACTTACACTGCCGATAATCTTCCGGTTCCAGGTTACGCCGCCATCGGTTGTCAGGAAATATTCAGTTACCGAAGAGTAGATCATTCCCACCATATCATTTATAAACTTGATTCGACCAAGTGACTGGGTGCCTATTGTCTGCGAATTCCACAACCTGCTGCTGCCAAAGTTCAGATTTGCCCAGCCTACAGTAGCGGCGGGAAGAGAGCCAAGCAATTGCAATTGTGCTTTCATTTGAGCAGAGTGACCCGAGCCACTAGGCGCATGCACCATTTGAACTTCGCTTGCCTTCCATTTGCCATCCAATGGTCCGCCTGTAGTTGTATTAGTGGGTGTATCATCAGAACATCCAGAAAAAATGAAAAATACGCATAACACTATTGTAAAGAATACTGTTCTTATCATAAATTCAATATTTTAATAAAGCTTGAAGACTAAATGTGGATTTAGATATTATGGGTTGAAAGTTGAGTCAAAGTAAATATACTTAATAATTTAGATATTAACACTTAAAAAATGGATGATTAAATTCCGGGAATGCACAACAGTGAAACATTTACTTAGTAATTTTGCATTCGACCCTCACCCCCAGCCCCTCTCCCAAAGGGAGAGGGGAGAAAAAAACTCAGAACTTTCTGAGTTCCCCCTCTCCTGTCAGGAGAGGGGGTTAGGGGGTGAGGTCCTGTCTCTTATACACATCTGACGCTG
>JACSRQ010000048.1 GCA_014879675.1 Ignavibacteria bacterium | reverse complement strand
AAAACCATATTTTGAAAAAAATGATTTCATGCGCGCTTCAACGCTCTTTGATGAGATTTCAAGATATTTCAGGGGAACTGAACGTTCTGAAACAATCCTGAATTATCTTGCTAAATCATACATGGGGCAGAAAGATTATTTTACAGCAAGTGAGTACTATAAGACTTATGTGAAGACCTATCCGAAAGGGCAGTACCTCATTGAGTCGAGATTTATGATAGGTTATTGCTATTATCTGGAATCACCTGATGCCCGACTTGATCAGACGGCTACTCATGATGCGATTAATTCTTTTCAGGAATTTCTGGATATTCACCCCGACAGTGAAAGAGTTCCTGAAGTGAATAAATTACTGGAGGAATTAAAAAGTAAATTAGCCTATAAGGAACTGCTGAGTGCCCGCTTGTATTACAATCTGGGAAATTATCTGGGTAATAACTATTTGTCTGCAATAGTTGTAGCGCAAAATGCGCTGAAGAACTATCCTACAAGTGAACACCGCGAAGAATTGTCATACATAATATTGCAGTCGAAATATCAACAGGCATTTCAGAGTGTTGAAGAAAAGAAAATTGAAGAAAAGATAGAGAAGAAGGAAAAAGTTGTTGAAGAAAAAACCGTCTTCCAGTCTTTCGAAGTTGAAAAAGCACCTGAGTGCGTTAACCTTTCACAGGTTAGATCTTCGATGCAGTATCCCGAGATAGCAAGAGAAGCAGGCATGGAAGGCAGAGTTACTGTAAAGGTTCTTGTTGGACCCGATGGTAATGTTATAAAAGTTGGTTCCGTCAGCGGACCTGATGTATTCCATGATGAAGTTCGCAGCAAAGCAAATGATCTTCAGTTTACACCCGGTTTACAGAACGGAAAACCTGTGAAAGTATGGGTTACAGTTCCGTTCAACTTCAAGCTGAAATAGTTTTCAGCTGAATCAAAACCGGCTTATCGCTTTGAGGATGTTTGCAGCAAGAGTTTCAGGCTTTGGATGATTACGTAATTTGGATACGTTATATTGAAAGTATATAATTATTTTACTATTGGAATTTCCATCATCTTTCTGGTGATGGGAATTCTCATTTTAACGGGTGCCTATAACACAGCCGAGCTGTTTAAAGGCAATGAATCATTCCGCTGGCTCTTTGGCGGGATCCTTTCGGTTTACGGACTTTTCAGGGCATACAACGCTTACCTCAAGATGCAGAATTCCGGTAAAAAGCTTCATTATTACGATAGAAAAGAAGATGAATAACACCCTGCCCCCGGCGTTACAAACTGTAACAAAAAACCGGCGCTTAACAACCGGAAAAAACAGAACAAAAATCCCTCAATACTTGTTTAAGAATTTATGAAAGAGAACATGAATAAAATATTGATCCTCTCGCTGCTTATGGGAACAATGCTTTTTTCTGCATGTGACTATACCGTGAAGAAATCTGTTTCTACCACCGGTGAGCTTACCGTTGGTGTAGATGAAGGTATATCTCCTGTGGTTAAGGAAGAGGCATCAGAGTTCATGCGCCTTAATACAGAATCCAAGATCAACCTGAACGTAAAAACAACAAAAGAAATTATTGCTGATCTTAACAATGGTGTTTATAAGACCATTGTTGTAGGAAGAGATCTTACCGCTGAAGAAACCGAAGTGTTTAAGAATAACAGGATAGAGTATAAAAAAAGTGAGTTTGCACGTGATGGAATTGGAGTTATTGTTAACCCGAAGAACCCGGTAACCAAGCTTAACTTCAATGAACTGAAACGGATATTCACAGGGGAGCAAACCGACTGGAAAGATCTGGACGGCGATAACAAGGATGTTTACAAAGGTAAAATAAAAGTTTTTATAGCAAGAAAGAACGCTTCGATACATGATATATTCAAGTCGAAGGCGCTTTCAGGCGCTGAGTTTGCGCCCACGGATGTTATCTGCAGCACCTCAACACAAATGATGCGTGAGATCAAAGAGAATGAAAACGCTATCGGGTTTATTTCAATGGCGTGGATAACTGTATCTAACGATACACTTGATGAATCGGTTAAGCCGCTTAAGATCGCATCCGTTGACCCGAACACAGGCGCAATAGGAAATTATGTTGGGCTGCACCAGGGCTACATTGCAAATAAAACCTATCCGCTCACCACTGAAGTGTTTATCATTACATCAGATTTTTCGATGAATCTATCGGTGGGCTTTTCCAGCTTTATGATATCATATGACGGCCAGCGTATTGTGCTTAAATCAGGGCTCGTGCCGGTAACGCAGCCCGTTAAGATAATCCAGCTTAACTGAAAGGCAGCTTTTATCATAAGCAACTGTTAACAAACGCAGCAGCTAATAAACGCAGCGGATTTATCAATTTTTCTGTAAAAAAACTATAACTATTAAAATAAAACTATAGATATGTTAACTAAATACTTGTTCAGAGGGATTTATGTTTTTATGATCTTTGCGTCAGCCATTTCGCTGTATGCGCAGGATAACCTTGAAAAGGGAATGGATGCAGTAAACAGGGGAGACTATCTTGGCGGGTTAAACCTGCTTAAAGGTGTGTCTAAAGATTCCTATGATGCGAACCTGTATTACGGCATAGCTCTTTTCAACACAGGATCTGTAAAAGATGCCGAGAAATTCCTGAAAGATGCAATAAAAAAAGATGATGAAAGGCCGGAAGCATATTCGGCATTAGGGCAGCTTTATACATCACAGAAAAATTACAGTGAAGCCGCAGCACAGTTCGAAAATTCCAGGAAATTTCTGCCGCTGAACAAGAAAAAAGATGACCTTGATAAAAGCGAGATAGAAACAATAATAAAGGTAATGAGCGCGGAAGCGGAGAATTTTATTGCTGACGGTAAGGTTGACAAGGCTATTACTTCGCTTACCACTGCTAAAACTTATGATGATAAGAATCCAAAGATATATGTTGGCTTAGGTGACGCGTATCTTGCAAGGGGTGCATTTGATGTAGCAAAAACAAATTATGATCTTGCTCTTAAATATAAGGCCGGCTATGCTCCTGCATTGTTTGGTTTAGGCAAGATATCATTCAAACAGAAGAAATACAGCGTTGCACTCGAGAATTACATTAAGTCCGCTGAAGCTGATAACAATTTCGCACCTGCCTTTTTCGAAAAGGGGCTGATGTTCTATTTGCTTGATAAGTTCACAGATGCTATAGAAGCGTTCGAAAGATATGACCAGCTTGTACCCGGCTCGCCAAGAGGAAAAACTTACCTTGCAAAGTCATACTATGGCAAAGGCGATTATGATAAAGCGCTCGGAATTCTTGACGAAGTGCTTACTGCCGATGCGCAGTACAGTGAAGCTAACAAGTACAAAGCTTATGTACTTATCGAAAAGAAAGATTATTCAAATGCAGAAAGCTTCTTCAGCCTGGTTAAAACTGAAGACCTGAATGCGGAAGATTACCAGAAATGGGCAAAGATCCCGCTGGATAAGAAGGAATATTCTGCTTCATACGCTTTGCTTGATAAGGCATTAGCGCTTGATGCAAACGACGAGAACACCTATTTCGAGTACGGCAAAGCGCTTTTCGCAGAGCAGAAATATGCTGAAGCTAAAGAAAAATTCAATAAGGCTATTGAGCTTGGAATATTGAATGTTGCAGCATATGTTTACTCAGGTATCAGCGATTTCTACCTGAACCAGTTCGAGAGCGGTGTGCAGATACTCACAAAAAGTATCGAACTGAATCCAAACATTGCAAGCGCGTATTTGTGGCGTGCAAATAATTATGCAGGTTTTGCTAAAAATGCAGAAGCATGCATTGATTACAAAAAATACCTCGAGTTCGAGCCTAATGATGCTTTTTCGCTGGAACAGGTAAAGAAATTTTGCGGACAGTAATATAGACACAAGAATAAGCATAGGAATAAACACAGGAATTAACACAGGAAGAAGTTTGAAGCTTAATGTCAGAAATACTTAAAGATTTTATAGGCAGCAATAAAGACCGGTATATAAAGGAGCTTAAACATTTCTTAAGCTACCCGAGTATCAGCACCAACCCTGAAAATAAAAAAGATGTTCTCGAGTGCGCTGAGTACCTAAAGGAACATATGGAATCAATTGGCATGCAGAATGCCAAAGTGTATCCAACAAACGGCCATCCTGTTGTATATTCTGAGTGGCTGAATGCAGGCAAAGATAAGCCAACGGTGCTCATTTACGGGCATTACGATGTACAGCCCGTTGATCCTATAGAGCTATGGACATCGCCCCCGTTTGAAGCGGAGATTCGCGGAGAGAATATTTTTGCCCGCGGCTCTGCTGATGATAAAGGACAGGTATTTATTCACCTCAAAGCAATTGAAGCCCACCTTAGCCAAAACAAATCTCTTCCCGTAAATATTAAACTTCTTATCGAAGGCGAAGAGGAGATTGGCAGTGTTAACCTGGGTGATTTTATCAGGGAACATACCGAACTGCTTAAGTGCGATGTTGTTGTGGTATCCGATACATCGATGTTTTCCAAAGAGCTTCCTGCCTTAGGATATGCTCTGCGCGGATTGTGTTACATGCAGGTTGATGTCATCGGTCCGAATAAAGATCTTCATTCCGGTCAATATGGCGGCGCAGTCGAAAATCCCATAAACGCGCTTGCGGAAATGATATCTAAAATGAAGGATGCTGACGGCAGAATTCTGATAGACGGATTTTATGATGATGTTGCCCCGCTAAGCAAGGAGGAGAAAGCTAATTTTGATAAGCTTCCTTTTGATGATACCGAATATGCTAAAGCGCTTGAAGTTGATGAGCTTGCGGGCGAAAAGGGTTACAGCACACTTGAAAGATTATGGTCACGGCCAACACTGGATTGTAATGGAATTTGGGGCGGATTCACAGGCGAAGGCGCAAAAACTGTGCTGCCTTCAAAGGCTTCGGCTAAGATAAGCATGAGGCTTGTTCCTAACCAGGATCCTGATAAAATTGCACAGCTATTCGTTGATTTCGTTAAAAAGATAGCGCCTAAAAGCATCAAGGTTGATGTTTACGGACAGCATCACGGTAAGCCGTGGATATCGCCGATAGAAAGCAAGTGGAACCAGGCAGCTATCAGGGCATTAAAAACAGGCTTCGGAAAAGAGCCCGTATTTATGCGCGAAGGCGGCTCTATACCAATTGTGTTTACTCTGGAAGAATGCCTGAAGGCGCCAACGGTTCTATTGGGTTTCGGGCTGCCGGATGAAAATGCTCATTCACCCGATGAACATCTGAACCTGAATAATTTCCATAACGGAATTCAGACCAGCGCAGCCTTCTATGACGAGTTGGCAATCGTAAAGTAGTGTAAATAAATTATTTGACCTCACCCCCTGACCCCCTCTCCTGATAGGAGAGGGGGAATACGGCGAATTAATGAAATAGATTGAAATTACAGAGATAAAGCCATATTTTTGAAATTCACAATAAACTGATCAGAAAGATAAAATGCAGCCAAAACCAAAAAGCAAAAAATTACAGTCCTCAAAAACCAAGCAGAAAAGAGAATTTTCATTTCCGCTTGAAAAGGAGAATTTCATGATAATAGGCATAGGTATAGCCATGTTATTGGTTGGCTATTTCCTGATGTCACAGAACTCTGTTGATGGATTCATGCCGACTGTGGTTGCTCCTCTTCTCCTGATTGGCGGATATTGTGTGGTTATACCTTACGGCATAATGAAAAAACCCAAATCTGAGATTGCTGTAATAACCGAAGAAACCGCGGAAACAACAAACGTTACGGCGGGCACAAATGTTGCAGCGGCTTCGAATGTTAAGACAAGTTAAGAAATAAATTATAGTATTAGTAAAAAAGGACAGCTGATTGGCTGTCCTTTTTTTATGTAAAAAAACTCCGCCTGTGTAAGGCGGAGTTTTTAACGTCATGTTGATGTATAGAAGGATGGAATTACAATTTGAATCTTAAACCTGCTGTCATCTGTATGCCGGTGGTTTTTGTTGTTTGCGCCGGGTTATTTTTCTGAATGTTTGAAAGTCCGAGTGAGTATCCGAACTGGCCAAACAGATCCATTGTAGGTGTCAGTTTGAAATCAAGTCCGCCGCCGAACATAAGTCCGAAATCAATTGTTTCGGTATTTGCGCTTTTATCAGAGGTCGTAGATGTACCGCCGGTTGGAGTTTCTGTATAACTTGCAGACAGAATGAACCCAAGACTTGGTCCGGCGAATACATATGGCTTTATTTCTGTTAATGGAAATTTCGCTTTCATCAGGGCATCAATTTCTATCACACTTGCCGTGTTCGAGGCAGTGCCATCGGCGCCTGAATAAGAATTACCTTTGGTAATGAACCTGAGGCCGGGAGCGATCGAAAAGCTCGGGGTGATAGGTGCATCCAATACAGCGCCTATAATGAATCCGGTTTTTGAACCAAATGATGTTGATGGAGTTTGGTTTGTGTTTGCAATGTTCAATCCTGCTTCAAAACCTAATGATAATTTTGATTGTGAATACACAGTGATGGTTGATGCCGCTAATATGAGACCTAGTATAATTGCTTTGAATTTCATTGTTTTCTCCTTTATGAGATTATATTTTTTAAGTTTGTATGTGTTATTATGGAATTGTTAAGTTTGCTGTTGAAGTGAATGCCTGGTTGTTTGAAGCCAATGTTCCGGTGAAACTGAACTGCCACTGCTGCCCTGTAGTTACGCCGGTGTATTCATTCCCATACGCCCATGGCTGGTTTGCGGTATATGTGGCACCTGTGTTATCGGTAATTGTATCACTGAACCCGGTTGTGCTGAGGATTAGCTTGGTAACTTTAACATCAACACTTGGCTGCCAAGTGAACTGAACTCCGTTCGTGCTGTTCTGCACTCCCATTGTGAATGTCACAGCATTGTTGTTTCCCAGGAGGCCTGTTCCGGTATCATTGTTTCCGCATGATGCTATGCCGATCATTAAAGCCAGAACCGGCAGAAACAGTAAAATAGTTTTTTTCATTTTTTTGATTATCCTTCCGTTTTAATAATTCGTGATTAAATAATTAGTTTTATAAAAATCAATTTATATATTTGGATTGATTAAAAATCTAATCCCCCGATCCCATAATTTTCTAAAGTTCGTGGCTATACGATGCTCCAGGAAGTGTTATGGAGTGTCCGGGGGATGTAATAATATTTTTTATTGAGTTGAACATCGTATAGCCTTACGAAGCAAACATAAGACATCAAATCCGGCTCTCAAAAGAAAAATAAATCAGGTTTTAGAAAAAAAAAGCAACAATAATT
>JACSRQ010000112.1 GCA_014879675.1 Ignavibacteria bacterium | reverse complement strand
GAAAGCTCATCGATACCGAGAATATTAATAATATCCTGAAGCTCTTTATATTTCTGCAGAACCTGCTTAACCGACTGGGCAACATTGTAATGTTCTTCGCCAATAACAAGCGGGTCTAAAATTCGTGATGTTGATGAAAGCGGATCCACAGCAGGGTAAATACCAAGCTCTGAAATGCTTCTATCCAATACTGTTGTAGCGTCAAGATGCGCGAAAACCGCTGCCGGCGCCGGATCTGTTAAATCATCTGCGGGCACGTAAATAGCCTGTACTGAAGTGATCGAACCCTTCTTGGTAGAAGTGATTCTCTCCTGCAGGCCGCCCATCTCTGTTGCCAAAGTTGGCTGGTAACCTACTGCCGAAGGCATACGTCCAAGCAAAGCTGATACCTCAGAGCCTGCCTGGGTAAAACGGAAAATGTTATCAACGAACAGAAGAACGTCTTTTCCTTCTTCATCGCGGAAATACTCGGCAACAGTAAGACCGGTTAAGCCGATACGCTGCCTTGCTCCCGGCGGCTCATTCATCTGGCCGAACACGAGACATGTTTTGTTGATAACGCCTGATTCCTTCATTTCGCGCCAGAGGTCGTTTCCTTCCCTGGTACGCTCGCCCACGCCTGCGAATACTGAATATCCGCCGTGGAATGTTGCGATATTATTTATAAGCTCCTGGATCAAAACCGTTTTACCTACACCCGCGCCGCCGAACAAACCTGTCTTGCCGCCTTTGGTGTATGGTTCAAGCAAATCGATAACTTTGATACCAGTTTCTAAAACTTCTTTTTGTGTTGAAAGCTCTTCTAGCTTTGGAGCCGGCCTGTGAATAGGAAGGGTTTTCTTAGTTTTGAGCGGCTCGAGACCGTCGATAGTTTCGCCGGTTACATTCATCAGTCTGCCGAGAACTTCGGGACCAACCTGTATAGTGATCGGAGCGCCGGTATCAAATACTTCCATTCCCCTAACCAGACCGTCGGTGGTATCCATCGATACTGCCCTAACGCGGTCTTCGCCGAGATGCTGCTGAACTTCTGCGATCAGAACATCTTCAACGCCATCAGTATTTTTCCTTGGAATCCTGAGTGCTGTGTAGATTTCAGGCAATTTACCGCCTGAAAAATCAATATCAAGTACAACGCCAATGATCTGTACGATCTTGCCCTTATTCTGCTGATTTTCTGCCATTTATGCTAAAAAAGTAATAAATTTTATAGATTTGTATTAGTATAGATTACAAAGATACTAAAAATTAAGCTAACTTGAAAGAGCGATTTTGAGATAAATGGGTGAAAAAGTATCAATTCGCCATTTTTGCATAACCGTTAAGAGGCAACTCCTGCCGGCACAGAAATCATTTCCCCCTGAAAGGGGGAACACAAGGGGGTGGCTTGCAAACTTTGTGCGTTCCCAAGCTGGAGCTTGGGAACGAGAAGACGTTGTGACTTAGGTGCTCACTCTTAACCCCTCATTCCCAAACTCCAGTTTGGGAATGTAAATTGCTAACAGTTCCCCTCATTTTGCAAACATTACCAGCAGTCTGATATTGGGGTGGTTTGATAATAATCACGAATGCATCATGAAGCACATGCCGCTCCTGAGGAGATCACTCTTCTCCCCGCATCTGTTTTCCCTTTAAATTAATATAAATCTCTCTATATTTGCAGAATATTAATGAAAAAGCTTAACTATATATACGGGATTGCTGCTGCGGTAATTGCTTTCACAGTTTACATGCTAACGCTTGCGCCTACGGTCTGGTTTATCGATAGCGGCGAGCTTGCCGCCGTTGCATCAACTTTGGGAATTGCGCACCCAACAGGCTATCCCCTATTCACTATCATAGGGCATATTTTTACACTGCTGCCGTTCGGTCCGGAAGAAATTTACAGGCTGAATGTAATGAGCGCGTTTTTCTGCGCCGCGGGTATATTCCTGTTCTACCTGTTAATGCGCTTCATACTCTCTTCGGGCGGATTGGAACAATCACCTGCCGCGAAATCTGCAGGCAGCAAACCAGCTAAAGGTGCTCAATCTCAAACAGCCGCAATTAAGGCAAAAATTTCATCGCTGCCGGAATCACTTATTACCGGCACAGCAATGGCCGCTTCGCTTGTGCTGGCATTTTCCAAAACATACTGGGGCGCAGCAAACTCGGTTGAGGTTTACCCCATTCACGTTTTTTTCCTTTCGGCATTAATGCTGGTATTCCTGAAAGCAATTTATTCAACACCTGATAAAAAGTCACAATCTGCACCCGCAGGCTCATTCATAACCGAAAACAGGTTTTACCTTGTATTCGCATTCCTGCTTGGACTCTCATTCACAAATCATTTAACAACTATACTTCTTGCTCCCGCATGCCTCACTTTGTTTTTCTATACTAATCTGTATGATAAACCGAGGCTCTATAAGCTGCTTGGCTTTATGGCAGTATGTTTTATTGCGGGATTTTCAGTTTATCTATACCTGCCTATCCGTGCGAATATGGATCCAACTTTCATTTGGGGCAATCCGCACAATTTTGAAAGATTCTACTGGCACATAACTGGTAAACAGTTTTCGGTGTGGATATTCAGCGCGCAGGGCTCTATACCTGCATTCCTCTTATTAATGGGTACAACAGTCGGACTCAGTGTTTACGGACTCGTAAAACAAAAGACCATCAACAGCAGCATGCATTTTATTTTCTTTGCAGTAATATGTTTAATGGGTTACCTGCTGATCTCCGGCTCGAACGAGATCGTGCTTGGGCAATTCAAAAAGTTCAGCGCGTCACTTTGGGGAGAGTTCGGCTCGGCAGTTGTTCTGCTTGCCATTCCGGGTTTATATATGCTTGCAAGGTTCAACACAAACCTTTTCTATTTTACACTGCTTACTTTTTTTGGCTGCCTGTTTTATTCTATCAATTACGATATCAACGATATTTATTCATACTTCCTGCTATCATATATTACAATCGCAGCGTGGGCAGGATTCGGCATCATCTTTATATACAGCCAGCTTACAGCGGTATTAAAAACACCGGTACAGAAAACAGTGTTTTCGGCGGCAGTTGTATTACTTGGAGTTGTATCAATAAATACAAACTATGCATTGAATGATGAAAGCAAAAACCGCTATGTTGAAGAATTCACAATGAATGTCTTCAAAAACGCGGAACCAAACAGCATAATTATTTCTTCGCAGTGGGATTTTTGGGTATCGGCAAGCTGGTACTTTCACTTTGTCAAGAACATCCGCCCTGATATAGTTGTTATAGATAAAGAGCTGCTTCGCCGGAGCTGGTATTTTAAGTTTTTGGAAAAGAACTACCCGGAAGTTTATAACAACTCGCGCGCTGAAATCGAAAGATTCCTCCCCGAGCTGTATAAGTTCGAGCATAACATACCTTACGATACGAAGCAGATAATGAAGCTGTTTGAAGATATGATGACAAGCTTCGTTAAAAATAATCCAAACCGCCGGGTTTACAGCACCTGGGAAATTGAGCAGAACAAAAACGAGCCCTATGCTCAGAATTTTATGCGTATACCGGACGGGCTGTTATTCAGGCTTACGCCAAAAGAACAGATTGTTGGCGGACAGGTACCTGATTATAAAACGTATGATTTTACGTTCACACCGCTGGTATCAAAGGATTATTACCATGAAACACTGATGCGCTCGTATGCAATGATGCTTTCTTCATCGGCGGCATATCTCATCACAGCAGGCAGGCAGCAGGAAGCCAAAAAATATATTGAGCTTGCATTAGTTGCGATGCCTAACTTCCCGCAGGCAGTTGAGCTGAAAAATAAATATAATCTTTAAGAAAAGAACAATTTGAATTTAAAACTCCCCGTAATTCTGGCTGCAGCATTGATATTTCTGTTAACAAATGTTAAGCTTGCTGCCCAGCAGGATTCGCTTAAAGAAAATTTCGGGGAAGATGCCCAAAAGATCGACTCGCTTAACCTTATAGTGAGCGATATAGTTATTACCGGGAATGATATCACGAAAAAGGATATTATCACCCGCGAAATGAGCCTGAAAAAAGGCTCGCGCTTTACCCTTAAAAAATACTCCGATGATCTGCTGAACATTTATAACCTCGCACTCTTTACCAGGGTTGATCTTATCCCGGCACCATCCGGCAGCAATGAAATAGCGATCAATGTTGATGTAAAAGAAAGATGGTATATACTACCATTGCCTTCAGGCGGCATTGAAGATGGCGAGTGGAAGAAGATTTGGGGCGGATTGAACCTGCGGTGGGATAACTTCCGCGGCAGAAACGAAAGCCTCAATTTTGGCTTCAGGGTTTTTTACAATCCTTCAGTAAGCATGAGGTATTTTGTGCCATGGATAGGAAAGAAATTACACCTCTTTGCGGGCATAGGCGGCTCCTGGCAGAAGAACAGGAATCAGAGCCTCAATGCCGTCGGTAAAACAAGCGGCTCAAACACTATAAAATTTGGTGATATAAATTACGACAACATACAGTACAAAGCAGAGCTTACTATCGGAAGATATTTCGGCAGGCATTTTTCTGTTTACACCGATTACAAGTTCCACCATCTGCGTGTAACTGAATACGCACCCGGCAGAACTCTTTCGGAAAACGGTGTTGATAGATACCTTGTTATCGGCGGCGGTATAGCATACGATACCCGTGACATATATGAATACGCAACCAAAGGTGTTTTCCTCAAAACAAATTATTACAGGTACGGTTTCATAGATAAAGCCATTAACTTCGGCAGATTTAACTTCGAGAACCAGAGCTTCATTCCTATTCCGATAAAGAACCAGTACTACCTCACATTGGCATCAAGGATATATACTAGTCTTGCAATCGGAGCGGTTATACCTGTTTATAATCATGAGTATCTCGGATACAGCGAAGATTACATCAGGGGCTGGAAGGGACAGGCTTTCGAAGGCGATGACCAGTTTTCTATGTATAACGAGCTTCGCATCCCTATCTTAACACCGCGTTATATCAAAGGCAGCCAAATGCCCATAGTTCAGGATATACCTGTTATCAAGAATCTGGATATACGCCATGGCCTATATCTGACTTTGATATACGATATCGGCACAGTATGGTATAAACATGAAAGGCTGAGCGATAAGAGATTTATTTCCGGGGCGGGAATAGGCATCAATATTATCGCACCTTTCGGTTACGTGCTGCGGGCAGATTGGGTTTTCAGGCTTGGTAAACCTACAGTTGGGCAGATAGGGCTTGCGCTCAGCGCGAAGTTCTAACGCTGCAAAGATTTTCGTGTTTTAAATTTACTTTCCTGCATCAAAATGGAATATTACTACACACCAAAAGAATATATTTCCTCAGGCTCGTTAACAATAGTTGATGATGAAGCCAAACATCTGGGCAAAGTGCTGCGCAAAAACGCAGGCGATGAACTGTATGTTACAGACGGGCTGGGTAACTTGTTCCGGGTTAAGATCACCTCCGCCGAAAAGGCACACATCGAATGCACTATACTGGAAAAACTGCCCGGCATTAATGAGCCCGAAAGAAATGTGACATTATACCAGTCGCTTATCAAAAATCCGGACAGGTTTGAATTTTCAATAGAGAAATCCGTGGAGCTTGGTGTTTACGAAATTTTCCCCCTCATTACAGAACACACAATAAACAAAACCTCGAATAAAGTTGAAAGATGGCAGTCAATAGCGCTTTCAGCCATGAAGCAGTCACAGCGCTGCCTGCTTCCCAAAGTGAACGCTCCCCTGACATTTGCAGACGCTGCTGCTTCATGCAAAGCAGATGTTAAGCTTATCGCAGATGAAACAGCCTCTAACAATGAAAGCGGATTCCACAGGTTCGCTGATTCAGAAAGTATCGCTGTATTTGTGGGACCCGAAGGCGGATTCTCTCCCGAAGAAATACAGCTCGCTGTTTCAAACGGATTCGAACGGCTTTCACTAGGTCCGCGGAAATTCCGAAGCGAAACCGCATCAATCCTTGCCCTTGGCCTCATCCTCTGCAGTTAAGTATTCATTATTCCGTTTGTGACTGGAAAATTTTCGTGATTTTATGAAACTGTTATCATAGTTTTATTGATTATAGATAATTAAAATCCAATTCTATGACAAATATTTTCAAAAGGATAACTGAATCACGCTCATTCCAGTCTTTTATTGTATTCGTAATTCTTTCTGCAGGTGTTATTGTCGGACTCGAGACTTACCCCGGCCTGATGGCAGTTCATGGCGACCTTCTTCACCTTCTGGATCATATCGTTCTATATATCTTTGTTGTGGAGATCATTCTCAAAATGCTTGCCAAAGGCAGCAAGCCATGGGAATATTTCTACGATGGATGGAATGTATTTGATTTCATCATTGTAGCAGTCTGTTTCCTCCCTATCGGCGGCGCATATATTGCGGTACTCAGGCTCGCAAGGATACTCAGGGTGTTCCGCCTCGTAAGCGCTATGCCAAAACTTCAATTACTTGTTGGCGCATTGCTGAAAAGTATTCCTTCTATGAGTTATGTTGGTATACTTTTGTTCCTGCTATTTTACATTTATGCAGTCATAGGTACATTTATGTTCGGTCAGAATGATCCCATTCATTTTGGAAGCCTGCAGGCAACAATGATGACTCTCTTTAAAACAATTACACTCGAAGGCTGGATTGATTTTATGAACATCCAGTATTACGGGTCAAATCTTTACGGGTATGAAGCTTTTCCTGATACCCTCAGGACTCCTTCCGCACACCCGATAGCGGCGCCCATTTACTTCATCAGCTTTATACTTCTGGGTACAATGATCATGCTGAATCTGTTTATCGGTGTTATCATTAACGGTATGGAAGAGACCAATAAAGAAGAGGAAATAAAGGAACTTGCAAAAATAAGGGAACAGGTCAAAAATATAAGCCTGGAAGAGGAAATAAACCTGATATCTGAAGACCTGAACAAGATAAACGAGAATCTTAAACTGCTTAAAAACAGAATGAATCCGGTTAAAGGTTCATAGAGAAATTGATAAATTAACATTGAAAATATACAAGATTAAGTATATATTTGATTTTTACGCAATAAAAAACGGATAAAATATGTCAGAAATCCTGCTGGATGTTCAAAACCTTAAAAAATACTTCCCTATAAAGAGGGGGCTTCTTTCGAAAACTGTTGGCAATGTTAAGGCCGTGGATGACGTTTCGTTCCAGATCAAAAAAGGGGAAACCCTTGGTTTGGTTGGGGAATCCGGTTGCGGAAAAACGACAATCGGAAGAACTCTGCTTAGACTTATCGAACCAACCGGCGGCGTAGTAAAGTTTGAGGGACAGGATATTACGGCATTTGGTCCCCAGGAACTGAAGAGGATAAGGAAAGACATGCAGATCATTTTTCAGGATCCCTACTCTTCACTTAATCCGCGTATGACAGTGGGCGGAATGATCACCGAAATTCTGAAGTACCACGAAATATCAGAAGGCGCTGAAGCTGAAAAAAGAGTTATGTACCTGCTTGAGAAGGTCGGGCTCTCACGCCTGCATGCCCGCCGCTACCCGCATGAGTTTTCAGGCGGCCAGAGACAGAGAATTGGTATTGCGCGCGCGCTCTCGGTTGAACCAAAGTTTATTGTGTGCGATGAACCCGTTTCCGCGCTTGATGTATCTATCCAGTCACAAATAATCAATCTGCTGCAGGACCTTCAGAAAGAGCTTGGCTTAACATATTTGTTTATATCGCATGATCTATCGGTTGTTGAGCATATCAGTGACAGGGTTGCAGTAATGTATCTCGGTCAGATCGTTGAAATTTCGGATTGCAATGAGCTTTATGCAAATACAAAACATCCGTACTCGGAAGCATTACTTTCTGCTGTGCCGATACCTGATCCGAAACAAAAGCGCAAAAGAATAATTTTAACAGGCGATGTACCATCACCTGCAAATGTGCCAACCGGATGTTATTTCCATCCACGCTGCCCTAAGATCATCAAAGGCGAGTGCGAGCATGTTAGGCCGCTGCTGGCAAAGCTGAACCAGTCCAGCCATGAAGTAAAATGCCTGCTATATCCCGAAAGCTGGCCGACAAAGGATGTAAAGGCAGCATAATAAACAATATCCGTGTGCATGCGGGTCTTTTGATTAATGATATTTTTAAACCGGTTTAGCTGAGATTTCAGCAACACCGGTTTTTTTATTTTTAAGATCTCCGTGGCCAGTGGCACTCAATTGCTATTCAAAAACAACTTTCTGTCTCCGCTTGATCCTTGTCCCGGAGGAAAAATATGGGTAAAAGAGTGCGCTCCTCTCTATCCCGTGCCTAACAGCACTAGATTTTAGCGTACACACAAATTGTTTTTATCCTCGCTAATCCTTGTCCTCTAGGATAAATATAATCGTAACATTATTAATTAAATCTCATCCCTGCTCAATTCTTGTCCCGGAGGGACAAAATATGGGTAGAAAATCGCATCTCCATCTCTATCCCGTCCCGTACGGGACGGAATAACTTTGGGAACCCGGTTTCTACCAATATCCCGTGCCTAACGGCACTGATCGAATACATTCATTAAAAATTTACGACTATGAATGAATCTTCACCATCATTCAATATCATATTCAATCGGTTTAAAGATATACCGCTGGTCAAAATCAACCTCAAACTTTTCTAAAAGCTCCGTATATTCTTCAATAAATGCCTTCCTCCTATGATGCTCTTCCTGGTTTCTTATATAATCAATTACTTTATTCACGTGTGATTTGCTATACGAAAACGCCCCATAGCCCTCCTGCCACGAAAACTTTCCTTTCACGAATCCTCTTTCATTGATCCACTTTGAGGAATCTCCCTTAACATCTTGCATCAGCCTGGAGAGATTGAGTTGGCCGCATCCCAAAAACACATGTATATGATCCGGCATTCCGTTTATTGCCAGGACTTTGTGTCCATTGGATTGTATGATTGCGTTTACATATTTATACAATTGATCTTTCCACGCCTTACGGATAATACAATCCCGGTTTTGAACAGTGAACACACTTTGAATATGAATTTGAGTATAAGTATTTCCCATAACTGATAAAAATAGATTTTGAATAGATAAGTTATATCAAAATTGCCCAATTCAAATTGTATTTTCAATGATTTATGGCTAAATCACGCAACACGCTGCAACGGGAATCAAATAAGATTTGGTTAATACTTCAAAACCCGTTATATTGGTACAATTACATGTATTATTAATTTATTATCGTAAGGAAATTCAGTTAACCAAATGAAACTCAATATGAAAAAATCAGCAGGAAGCAAAACAAACATACCCGCTCATAAAAAATCAGCTTCGGATAACCAAAGTCCGGATCAAAGAACTAAATCAGAAGTAGAAAAAATGATCAAAGAAGGTTCAACCGGAGAAAAGAAGGTATCAGTTAAAATAGGTAAAACGGATTTGTTCAACTCATTAAGCTTTGACGGCTCAAAGAAGATCTCTGGCCAGCGCGCATTTGCAAAGAAAAGATCAGCCATGCAGCATTACATCACAAAAAAATAAAACCAGTACGCGCTTCAAAAAAGCAATGTTACCTGTTTCTTTTATTATAACCCTTATCACCAAACGGCTGAAGCTCATTCATGTACAGATCGATAAGTGTATTCACTTCCCTGTTGTAATTTACTTGCTCAGCATCTGATTGCTCAATTTCCTTCAGTACTTCAAATACAAATTTCGATTCACCGTACTCTTTCCAGTCTTTCTGCAGCTCTGCGTTAGGATGCCTGCCTGATTTCAGCTGCAGCTTGTGCCTGTTCCAAACCGCTTCCAGATTAACACTGCCTTCAATAAAAATTTTCTTGTTAACAGTATTCTTTAACTGGAATACTCCCATTTTTGTTTTCTTCAATTGTTGTATTGTTTTGTTCTGTGTGCGGATCCGTTTCCCTGATCCGCAAAATCCCTATATACCCTGCGTAAATTTCTCACCCGCGGTTAGTTTCATGTCTGCAGAAGCTTGCCTGCATGCCGTCAGCGATCTGCCGGCTGATATATTATTGTACCTGAATAGTATCAGTGTTAATTTTTTCACCTTTGAATACAGTAAGCAGCCCCAGCGCAATTGCAAGAATGATAGGTCCCATAAAGATCCCCAGTATCCCAAACAACTGCAGCCCGCCTACAACGCTGAAGAACACATAAAGCTCGTTCATCTTCGCGCGCTGTTTTATAAGCTTTGGCAGCAGGAAGTTATCTATCATGCCGATAATCAACGCTGCGTACGTTGCAAGTATGGCGGCCTTCCAGTACTGCCCCGTCACTGCTAAAATAACTATAATAGGTACGGTAACAAATGCAGTTCCGCCGGTAGGAATTAGCGAAAAAATCATGGTCACCACACCCAAAAGTATGTAACTTGGTATGCCCAGGAGCCAAAAAATTATCCCCGCAAGCGTACCCTGAACAACCGCAACAAATAGCGAACCTCGTATTGTTGCATTTATCAGGCCGGAGGTCTCGAGTATAAGCTGTTTGGCCTGCGTATTATCCATAGGCAAAATATCAGGCAGATCCGCAACTATTTTCTCGCCATCGCGGAATAGATAAAACATTGCGAATATCGCAAAGAGTATTCCTATAAATGTTCCGAACACCCCTTCGATAACATACCACGATGCCGATAGCATTACCGTGCTGACCCTCGATGCCATAGCTTTGATATCTTCCGGCTTAATGGCTTCTTCCAGGTTTATAAATCCGTTCACATAATTGTAAATATAACCAAGCTGGCTGTGCTGCGGATCTGAGATCATCTGCTGCACTTCGTTGATAGTATTGCCGGCGAATCCCGCCAGTTCATTTATCGCAGCGGCTGAAACCAGCATTATCGGAATGATAAATGTCAGCAGCGATAGCGCGATAGTAGCTATCGCGCTCAGGGTGTGATTTTTCGTTTTGGCATACATCTTCCTGTAAAACGGATGGAAAATTATTACAAGAATAATTGACCATAGGATTATCGAAATGAAGGGTAATATCATTTGCCAGCATAAATACAGCATTAAGCCGGTTATGAACATTAACAGGATAAATTGTGCAAGCTTCTTTCTGTCATTCATATGTTTGGATTGATTTTTGAGCAACTGTATAATAATAAACAATTTCAGACATTGAAAGGGTTCAAAAAAGGATAATATTATTTTTAAGCCATTATCGCCTACACTCCTTATGCACACCCGCCCCTGCGGGGTTCATAACTCATCCGATGACTGATACCCAGTGTTTTTATACTCATCCGATGACTGCAATACTTATGAATATTTACTCATCCGATAATTAAAGTCATCGGATGAGTATTTTTGGGGACATGGTATTTGGTATTTGGTGTTTGCTATTTGATTCCCGCAATTTTCTCCACCACAAAATCTGCGCGCTCCTGGACCGGGGCAAACGGAACATCAATCGTTACATATCCAAGCTTGCGGTAAATATCCCCCACATTTTCACCAAACTCTTTCGCAAGCCCGAAGCTCATCTTCCGTTCATCATCGGTAGTGTAAATTTCTTCCCACGCGTTAAAAAGGAATACAAACGAATTATACCTGCACTCCCCCGCCGCCTCTTCAAACTTTTCCTTTCCGGTACCTAACAGCTCAGCGTATGATATCAAATCAGGCACACCGCGATCGAAAATCACAGGTGCGCTTACGTGCTGATTGGCAGAATATTCACCGAGCATTTTTTTGAGCATCAGCATATTGAAGAGCGCCGGATCCTTTTCAGGTACGCCCATGCCCATTTGCTGCCTTTGTTCTTTCAGCACAATTCGCGCCGGCTCTGCGATGCAACGGAAGTCCATTGCTGCAAGAGCCTCAAGCACAGCCGATTTACCCGCGCCCATCGCACCAGTTAATACGAAAAAATTCTCCTTTATCATTAATTCATACGCTTTTATTCATCCGATGACTCCAGGTTGGGTATGTCCCCCCTCTTGACTACTTTAGTAGTTCTGCTTTCCTGACTGCCTTGGCAGTTTGGAAGGGGGGAATATAATCTGCAATTTTCTGACCGCAGTAATTATTCGATGATCTGATTCATGCCTCAATCCAGGTCGGGGGTTTATGCTTTTTTCTTTTATCCATCCGATGACTCCAACCCGAAGAGTTTGGGGAAGGAGTTCACTCAAAGTCATCGGATGAATGTATTTTGATTTATGCTATTTGCTATCTGTTATTTGTTATTTGCTATCTGATCATTACTAATTGTTTACGGATTCAGCTTACCGAATGCAGCCTTTTGCTCCTCGGGACCCGCATTGATCATAGCCTCGCTGAAACCGAATGTACAGGTATCCTTTCCCTCTTTCAGCTGCGCAAAAGCGGAATTGATGAAATCCCCTACCGGCGGTGCTGCGTCATGCAGACCTTTGCCGCCGAGATCGGTATTCAACGCAGGCGGAACAAGCTCGATGACCTCAATACCATCCGGTTTAAGCAGGTAACGCAGCGAGAGCGTCCAAGAATGGAAGAATGCTTTTGTAGCGGAATAAACCGGCACTTTTGCTAGCGGCACAAATGATAGTCCCGAGGTAACATTAATAACCGTCTGTGCGCTTTTCATTTTCAGGAAAAGAGAAGTAAGCCTGAGCGGCACTTCTATGTTGATGTTAATTTCATCCTTTGCGCGCAGCATAAAGTTATCGTCTCTTACTGTCATCCACTGCTGTATTCCGGCATTGTTAACAAGCACGTTCAGGTCGCTGTGTTCTTTTTCCAGCCATGCGAACAGCTTTTCGCATTCTGATACTTCGGAGAGGTCGCACATTTTTGTAATAACCGCGGGATACTTTGCCGAGACCGCATCCAGCATAGTTTGCCTCCTGCCGCAGATGATGACTGTATTGCCTTCCTCCATGAATCTTTCGGCAAGTCCGAGTCCGATGCCCGAAGCTCCGCCGGTAATGAGAATCTTATTTCCTGATAATTTCATTTTGTATTATTATATTTTGTTTTTATGAATTTTTGATTGCTGAATTTCCGCCAATATGTGCAGAAAAATAAAATGATACAACGCCCCATCCATCCCCGCGGCTTCTGCATCCCCGCGAAGGTCGCAGAACTGCCTAGGCATGTCGGGGATCTCGAGACTCAGGATTCCAAATGGAGAAGTCGCGATGTGCGGGAGGCGGAATATTGCGCAACGGGTTCATCCCTGTAGATTTGGCCCCACTGTGGCTACAGTAATACAGACACATTTGCCCGTGAATTCGTACTTTTAGGATAGTTCTGTTGAGAATAATACTAATAAGTCGAGTAATTAGCTAAAATAAATGTTTACCTAAATATATTGAATTTCTTAACTTAAAACACCATTTTTGGAGCTGATAAGACTTTTAAAACCAAAACGAAGAGAAGAAATAGAAATCATATTGTTAACATAACACTATATACTTACTCAATCTTAGAATGGGGGAGACTTAAATGGTACAATGGAAAGTGAAACTTAAGAATTTCAGATTACTTTTTGCCTTTGGATGTACTGCCATATTTGTTGCTTGGTTTATACAAAACTTTCAGGAAAATGATTTCAAGGGTCAAAGAGAAGAACTGCTACAAAAACAGAGTACCATCAATTTTCTGTTTGCTGGTCGAAGAGTTTGGCTAGAATCGATTTATACTCATAATGCAATCATGAAAGATACTGTCACTAGTGACAAAATATATTTCACTAAAGTATACAACTATCTTGAAATGTCTATGCAAATTATAAAATCTATAAATGAAATTTTAATAGCTGATACACTAATGCTAAGAAAATCTAACGATTCCTTGACTTACTCCTTGGGTTTATGTGAAGATTTCTTTAAAAACGAACAATACGATTTATTGTCAAAATACACAAACTACGTAAATTCTAGCGCACCTGGCGGATACAACTTAAACTCTAAATATGCAGAAGCAGGTAATATAATAAGAAAAAAATTGAAGGAACTAGCAGAATCTGAACGGGATGCTAATAATTTCTATTTGTGGGCATATATTATTGGGACTTTACTTATTTCCGTTGACTATTGCGTTGCAAAGTTTAGTTCTAAGAATGCAAAACATAGTTAACCACGTGACGATATGTTAACGCATAGGATCTAGCCTAAGTTATCACTTTAACTGTTAGTAGCATTATTGTTTAGTCCTAACCGTAAGAATTGAATTAAAAATTCTCAGCTGGGTTTATTAATTGCTTCAAATCATCTATGCTGTATGCCGGCTTTCTCTTATGTAACATTGCATGGCAATTAGGGCAAACTGGTATAAGATCTTTCTTGAAATCAACTTCATATTCCTTACCAATAGTTGAAATATCGACTTTATGATGAACGTGAATAAAGCCTTTTCCAATATCTCCATATTTTTCTTCGAAATCAAAACCACAAATCTGACATTTTGCACCATAATACTTTATGCACATTTCCCTTGCAATAGTGTTTCTCTCATAAATGCTAACGAGTATCTTTTTTACTAAACCTTCCTTTAACTTATCATCATCATTCAAATATTCTCCAAAATAATTGACAAGATCACCATATTTGTTAACATATTCCCAGAAAAGTTCTTTTTTACCTATCACATTACCGACAGAAACTTGTTCGAAATATTCAATATGCTGCCAAAGTGAGAATAAAGCATTTTTCAAGTATACAATTCCCAATTCTTCATAGATCTTATCAAGAAAGTACCTTGTACCTTCAGTATTAATAGTTCTCTTGAAACTTTTGCCATCCAGAAAACACTCATAACAATCTATATAGTAACCAGCAGTATCTTTGTTTAAATTTTCTCGCTGAAACAAAATCAGAGCATATTTCCTATCAATTTGACCTACATAAACCATCTTTGCAATCTCATAAAGCGTTTTAATTTTATCTAATGTAATGTCCATTTAATTATGTTATTGAGTTTAGTAATTGCTTTCTACAATTTCACTCTACCCCCACCTTGTCAATTTCACTCATAAGCCGACCTGTTTCTGTTAACGCAACAATTATCTTCTGGTAATGCAAAATATCATCAAACTCCAGCTTCCTGCCTTTGCGGTCTTTGAGCCATTTTTGTGCGGGCTGGTAACCACCTATGTAAAAATTCCAGGCTGATTCCGGAACTCCATCAAAATATTGTGAACTGTTAATATATACCGACCCCACCCCGGCCCTCCCCGAAGGGGAGGGTGTATAGGTTGGCTTCTCAACAATATTATCACCTGATACAGGATATTTGGTTTTAAATTTTTCTACCAGCGGACTCTCAAGCAAATGGACCTGCCTCAATTCACCGCCTAACTTAACTAATTTCCAAAATGTCTTTTTGTCTTTGGGATACGGCACCCTGGGAAAATCTATTTTCAAGAATTCTTTATATTTCTCTCTATAAGTTGGTGAGTGCAAAACTGCATATATATAATCTAAAATATCGATTGGAGCAAAGGTATTACTTTCATGCTGAGCTTGGTTCAGCATCTCTTTCTCGTTTGTAAAGGTTAATCCGTTTTTTTCGGCTATTTGCTTTACAATTTCTGCGTTTAGGTTTGGAGTTCTCTCTATCCTTTCACTAATCGTCTGTTGGTTATCATTGGCTGGTAAACGGTATAATGGAAACAGATCGCCCCCACCACGATAATATATGTTGAAGTCAGTTATTGAGCTTGTTACAAAAGCCAAATTCCAGCTCATTGAGCCGACAACTTGACCTTGCCTACCTATTATCAAACCTAAATTATCATATTTCAAAAAATGCTGCATAACTTTAAATCTTGCTCTTTCGATCAATTTTGTGTCAAAATAGACATATTTGTTATCGAAAGGCCTATATCCAATTCTTTGAATTAATCCTTCATCGCACCCGGAATCATAATTTTTCATTATGCTATTGGTCAACTCAATTTTTGTATCTTTTATGAGTATATTATCTTTTGATGTCACTATTCCAACGCTGTGTAAAGTAAATAATTCAACTATACTAAAACCCTTATCAAAAGAGCTTTGCTCGTCAAAAGTCTTGTTGGCAAAGAAATAACTATTTCCAGTATTTGGTATTTCCAGATAATTAATAGTCTTTAGATTATTTCCCAAAAGAAACTCATACTTAGTTTCTCGCTTACCATACAAATCTGCATGAAATACTTTGCCAAGTTCATTAGGCTTTTTCTCTCCAGTTTTTACAAAAATATTAATAGATACTCCTTGTACAATGTCGAAAACATTCATGTCAATACTTCCGTCTGGCGACATTTCCTTTTTTTTGCTATTACCGTGTAGATCTAAAATATATATTTTGTCAAACGTTTTCAATAAATGCCATCGCATTCCTCTGCAAGTTGGATTATCTAAAAAACTATGTGCCGTGATGAATGCCAATACTCCTGACCCATTTTTTTCTACAAAATGCTGCCCATACCTGATAAACTTGTTTTCATCTGCATTAATCCATTTAGGATTTCGCTCTTTCAGCTTTTCTTTTCCTCCGGGTTCTTTTTTGTAATCTTCCATAAGGTTCATTATCCACTCGCCTTTGTTTGCGCTTTCGCCACTATAAGGCGGATTTCCAATAACACACATAACAGGGGTATCACGCTTTATATAATTAGCTTCGTTTGCTTCAGTGCTTAGCCAGTTTGCAAACAATGTTCCTGTTTCGGGATGGCTTTCTTCAAGGCTGTTTGTCAAATAAACCCTTAGGCGGCCTTTGCCATTTGCACCCGTTGTTGGCTTGTAACCTGTTTCTTTAAATAGCAGGTCTAGTTTTAAATGCGCCATCGCGTAGCTTGCCATTAGGATTTCAAAACCGTTCAGGCGGGGTATCAGGTTGGTTTCAACATAATCGCTCCATATCCCCTGCTGTGATTTAAATTTCGCATATATCTGCTTAACAACTTCAGCCAAAAAGGTGCCTGTTCCTGCCGCAGGGTCTAAGATCTGTACACGGTGAACTTCTTCTTCAACTGTTTTTAATCCTTCTTTGTATCGTTTATCGGTAGCCTGTATGTTTACTTTTATCTTTGTTTTACTGTTATCAGCCAATCCCTGCGGTAGATTAAATTCCGTTTTTAAAATATCATCAACGGCACGGACTATAAAATTCACAACCGGCGCAGGCGTGAACCAAACACCGCGTGCTTTACGAAGCTTCGGGTCGTACTCACTCAGGAAGGTTTCATAAAAATGTATTATAGGGTCTTCGGTTTTGGTTGACTTGCCGAAATTAGCAAGTATCTCCTCAACATTACAAGCGAGAAAAATTTCAGTCAGGTCGTCAACTATCCATTTTATACGGTCGTCAATATCCGGACCTGCTATATAACCGAAAAGCTTGCGCAGGAAAGGATTTGATTTAGGTATAAGCTCTGCCGCTTCCTGCCTGCTGAACGTAGGCAAAGTAGGGTCGTGAAGTCTCGCAGCGAACATTCCGTAGGCGATAGTCTGTGCGTAAACATCCGCAAAGCCTTTTGCTGTGATATCGTGTATAAGTATCTGCTTAAATGCCGTTAGCTGGTCTTTCAGGGTGCTGTTCTGCTGATTCTCTTCATCACCAGCCAAAGCCTTTTCAATTATGATTGCAAGCAGTTTCGCTTTATCCGCCATCATCATAGCGAGCTTCTTAGAACCCTTTATAGATTGCCCCAGGTATGTTGCAAAGTTCCTTATAAAGATCGTAAAGGGAGCAAAATTTTCCGGAAGCGGTTTGATACCTTTAGGGGTAATTTCGGCGATGGAAATTTTGTTTACCAATTCGCCTTCGCGGTATAAATGGAAATTTATATAGTCGGTGAATATTATGTTATCAAGCGAGGCTTTGTAACGGTCAAATTGTTCTTTGTTGCCAGTCTTTTTTGTGCCGTCAAGATCAGTATCGCCTATATCTTTAGCTTCAATGTAACCGATCGGAATTTCTTTTTTTGTAAGGATATAATCAGGTGCACCGCATGCCTGTCTTTGGGGCTCGTTGGTTGCACTTATTCCGGGTATCAGACTTTCGATAAGCTGCTGCAAATCGCCCCTGAATGTATGCTCAGTAGCATTGCCCAGCTTATAACGTTTGTTTATGTTTTCAATGTATTGTTCTATTGTCATATTAATAAGGCAATATTCCGGAATTTAGAAAAAATGTTCGCTTGTGAATGCATATTAATTCACATATTTATGTAAATCAATACATTAAAATTCTCATATTCAATTCATTTCATTTTTTAAATACTTCCTAAATCCTTTCAATTGTTTTCCTGACTAATCAATTAACTAATGTGCTTCTTATAGATTTTATTCATGTAGTCAATGAAATTCGCATCCCATATATTAGTCGCCCCGCTGGGGCTAAGATAAAAAACAATGGCTTTTCTACAAACATGTCACCCCTACGGAGTTAAAGGCGATTAATGGTAGTTCTCACGTTTGACTAGCGCAGTTAGTTCTCACATTGGTTCCGCTTCGCGGGAATTCGCCCTCGGCTCAACATTTGACATCCCAACCCTCACATCAAAGGCACATATCACCCCTACGGGGCTAAGATAAGAAACAATGGCTTTTTCTACAAACATAACACTCCTACGGAGTTAAAGGCGATTCATGGAAGATTCAACGCTGACTTACGCTTTCCCCGTTGTTGGTGTTTGGCGCAGTGTCACCAATAACAAAGGCACATGTCACCCCGCTGGGGCTCTGGTTGATGGGTATTGCAAAGGCTACAAAACTTCTCTCACTCCGTTCGATAAGTCAGGCATGTCACCACTGCCAGGGCAGTCCATGGGCCTACGGAGTTAAAGGCGATTCATGGTAGTTCTCACGAATGACTACCGCTGGCAGTTCGCACATTGTTCCCGTTACGCGTGATTCTTGACTGCCGCGGGCAGTTCGCCTTCGGCTAAACATTTGGGCTTTGGCATTCCTGACTTTCGCTTTTTGAAAGTTGGCATTTGACGTTTCACGTCTCTAATTTACATTAATTTACTGATTTAATCCTTATTATTGATTAATTTCGTATAATTCTATACAAAAAGGAACTAAAACACGCGGGGCGGTATTTTAAACTATAAATACTATAACTACGGAAGCTTAACAAATTCAATACTTTTAATGCCCAATCGATTCCTGAAAATTCTGCTGCTGCTCGCCGTTTTTCTCCCGGCAATTGTTTACTCACAATCTACAGGTGTTATCACCGGAAAGATCACCCGGCCGGATAGCTCACCCATCGAAGGCGTGGTTATCGTACTTACCTCACCCGATGAAAAAGAATCCGGCACCGAAACCGATGGCACGGGATATTACTCTATCACAGGCCTCACACCCGGTAAGTACAGCCTGAAGGCTGAAATGGTCGGGTTGAAATCAGCGTCGAGGAAAGACCTCTTCATCTATGGCGGCGATACCCTCACTGAAGATATCATTATGGATGATGACAGCTACTCCACCGAGGATATTGATGTTGTTTCAGACCGGTTCCGCCAGGCGCAAAACGATATGCGCACAAGCCTGCTGAACCTCTCGCCCAAAACCACGCGCGTTATACCGGGTGTTGGCGAAGATGTTTTGCGCTCTCTGCAAACCCTGCCCGGAGTAAGCGCGCCAAATGATTTTTCAAGCCAGCTTGTAATTCGCGGCAGCGGCCCCGATCAGAACCTTATCATAATGGATAACATCGAGATATTTAATCCATATAGACTTTACGGCGTATTCAGCATGTTCAATCCCGAAACACTGGAAGATATAAATCTCATCACGGGCGGCTTCCCCTCGAAATACGGCGACCGTTTATCCGCAGTGCTTGATGTATCGAACCGCGAGGGCAGTAAAACCAGGTATATCACCGGGCAAACTAATATCAATATCGCGAACGCAAACCTTGTGTTCAGCGGAAAGCTCCCGTTCAAAAACATACCGGGCTCGTGGATAGTCTCCACGCGCAGAAGCTATTACGACCTCATCCTTGCGCCTTTCGCGAAGAACGCCGGGCTGATAGATGAATCCGCTTCGTTCCCCTCTTTCCAGGATGTGCAGGGCAAGCTCACTTTCGGCCCGTTCAATGATCACAAGTTTGTGCTGAACGGAATTTTTTCAAAGGATGCCGTTGATATAATTCCGGGCAGCTCAAGAGAGCTTGAAGACAGCGTTTCTGTTCGCGATCAATCATCGAACGATGTGCTTGGCTTCGCGTGGCATTTTGCGCCTGATAAAAAATTCCTTACCAAAACAACACTCTCGTGGTACAGGAATAAAGGCGATGCACAATTCGGCGGCGAGCTGCTTGATCCGGTTATTGATAGAGAGTCATACACACCCGAAGTCCGCGATAGCCTTCGTTCGCTGGGGCTGTTCCTGGGTATCGGGTTTGAATCGAAGTACACGTTCCGCAAGTATTCCGTGCAGAATAACACGATCTTCCTCAGCAAGAATCACCGCACAGAAATTGGCGCGGGGTTTGACATCATGCGCACCGATCTTGAATTTAAGCTTGATCTGGATGAGCGCCTCGAAGCTATCGTGCAGAATAATCCGAATTTTAACGCGATATCCAATGGCACTATTGACGGCAAAGATTATTACCGCGCGAATATCTATGCGCAGGATAGAACTAAACTCTCAAAGAAACTTTACGCGCAGTATGGATTGAGGTTTGAGTACTTTGCCATAAATAAAAAGGCATACCTTTCGCCGCGGCTGAACATTTCTTACGCAATTGATAAAGTTACCACTCTGCGCGGCGGGACGGGCGTTTATTATCAATCACCCGGTTATGAAAAGCTGATAGATGCGCAGGTATTTTATGACCTCTCAGAAGAGAAGGCCGCCCGCCTGGAGGCAGAACGCTCGATACATTACATCCTCGGGGCAGAACGCTGGCTTAGCAATGATCTTATCGCCAGGGTTGAAACATATTACAAGCAGTTCAGCAATTTAATAGTGCAGGAAAAATTAACTGGCTACAGGTATGAATACTATCCGTATGACCCCAATAATACCGATCCAACTTACCTACGCGACCCTGATAACTGGTACCGCAGCGATTCAAAGCTACCGTATGACTCGGTTACCGCTACACCTGTTAACGGCGCGAAGGGCTATGCATACGGATTCGAGCTCTTCCTCGAGAAGAAAGCGGTCAACCCCAGCCAGAAGTTTTCCGGGTGGATAAGCTACTCGCTTTCATACGCCAACCGCCAGCGCGATGGGCTCACTACACCATTCAGGTATGACCAGCGCCACAGTGTGAACCTTGTGGCAAATTACAAAATTTTAAGCTGGCTCGAGCTCGGCGCGAGATTTAACTTCGCTTCAAACTTCCCGGTTACTTTGCCAACGGGTGTGAAGCCGAGAGTTGTGGGCGATTCACTCGCCGTACTCCCCATACTCGACCTTGTGCAGTTTGATTTCGATTTCGGCGATGACCGGAACCGCTTCTCGTCAAAAAAACCGGATTATCACAGGCTCGATATCCGCGCCACCGCATATACAAAATTCTGGAATGTGGACTGGGCGTTCTATCTCGATGTGGTGAATGTGTACAACAGGCAAAATATTGTTGGCTATGATTTTTATATCGATGACGCGCTGAAAGTTAAAGTGAAGCCAATTGGTCAGTTCCCTATCCTGCCTACAATAGGTGTTACGGCGCGCTTCTGATGAACCGCGGCGGGCTGGCACAGGCTTAAAATGTCCTCGTACTGGCGGTTAGATTGTATCTTAAATAGGATGTGTTTTTTACATAATAATTTTTGTAATATTAAACAAATTAACAGGAAATTAATGGTATTTAAAAAGCTATCAAGCCCTGTATTCAGTTTAAAGATGCTGCTTGCGGCAGCTGCACTGTTTGCATTCACGCAATCTGGATTCGCTCAGTTCGGGCAGAACAAGGTTCAGTATAAAGTGTTCGACTGGAAGTTTCTGCAAACAGAGCATTTCGATATTTATTTCAACCAGGGCGGCGAGTACATCGCGCGCTTCACTGCTGTTGCCGCCGAGAGCTCGCTTGTGAGCCTGCAGAATAATATCGGATACGGCATCAAGAACAGGATACCGATACTCGTATTCAATTCGCATAACGAGTTCCAGCAGAATAATGCGGTGGATGAATACATGTCCGAAGGCATTGGCGGCGTTACCGAGCTCTTCAAGAACAGGATACTTGTTCCGTTTGAGGGAGATTACGATAAGTTCCGTCACGTGATACACCACGAGCTGCTCCACGCGTATATGAATGACATGTACTACGGCGGCTCGCTGCAGAATATAATCTCGCAGAATATCGCGCTGCAGTTCCCCGGCTGGTTCTCCGAAGGAATGGCGGAATACCAGTCACTCGGCGGAAATGATAAAGCCAATGATATGTTCATCCGCGATGCCATAATCTACGATTACCTTCCGCAATTGGATTACATCGGGGGTTACCTCTCGTACCGCGGCGGCCAGAGCTTCTTCGCTTGGCTTGCCGATGAATACGGCGCGGAAAAGATCGGCGACCTCATGGTGCAGATCAAAGCGCTTGGCGATGTTGACGAAGGTTTCATGGATGTTTATAACCTCAACCTCGAAAAGCTTTCCGAAAAATGGCATAAGGCGCTGAAACAAATGTACTGGCCCGATATCAACTCGCGCCAGGAGCTGAACGATTTCGCAGTGCGGCTAACCGATTCACGCAAAGGCGATGGATTCTACAACACTGCGCCGGCAATATCTCCCAAAGGCGATAAAGTGCTGTTCATCTCCAACAGGGATGACTTCTTCGATGTGCTGATAGCTGATGTAAAAACCGGCAAGATCATAAAGAAGCTTATCGATGGCAACCAGACCGCCGATTTTGAAGAGCTGCATCTGCTTACACCAGGCCTGTGCTGGTCGCCTAACGGCAAAAAAGTTGCCGTATCCGCCAAAAGCGGAGCGAAGGATGTTATCTACATTATCGATGTGGAAGATGGCGATGAGCAGGCGCTGCCTATCGAGTTTGATGGAATATTTTCAGTTGACTGGAATCCAAACAACAACTCGCTCGTTCTGCGCGGCGATAATGCCAAACAAAGCGATATTCACATTTACGATCTCAAGCTGAAGAAACTTACACATGTTACCAACGACCTCTTCACGGATGTTGACCCCAAGTGGTCCGCAGACGGAAAGAAAATTTACTTCTCATCCGATAGGGGCAATTACACTGATCTCTCGAGCATCCCATCAGATTTCACCATGACTGATTACGATTTCATGAATACGGATCTGTATGTGTACGATGTGGATTCAAAAACGCTTTCACGCTTTACTGACGATAAACATGCCAACGAGTTCAGCGTTGTAACTTCACCGGATGGCAAAAAAACACTATACATCTCCGACCGCAACGGAATCAATAACATTTGGCTGCGCGACCTCGAAACCGGAGCGGAGCGCCCTATCACAAACTCGATCGATCCCATTGGCCACCTTTCGCTTTCAGCCGATGGCAGGCGCGTTGCGTTCTCTTCACTTAACAAGGGCGGCTATGATATCTTCTATCTCGAAAATCCGTTCGAGGTTGATATAAGCATGACCGAGCTTCCCAACACCGTGTTTGTGCAGCGGCAGATCGATGAACGCCGCAGGCTCGCAGGGCTTGATTCTACAGGGATGACACTGCTCGACTCCATGAAACGCGTTAACACCGATTCAATGCTTGCGGAGATCGACTCAATGCTCGTCAAAGATACTACCACGGCAGTGCTTACCGATTCACTCGGTAAGCCGCTCTACGGAAACGATATTTCGCTGAACCTTAATCCCGATAACCGCGATACCGTTAAGGACTCGCCTTCGGCAAGACTCAAGCTTAAGGAAAAAGACCGCACAAAGTTCCAACTTAGCGATAACAGGAACATGGACGGAAGTTACAAGATCAACGATTATAAAATAAAATTCTCGCCCGATCTCATCTACAGCAATGCCAATTACAGCAGCTTTTATGGTGTGCAGGGTATTGCGCAGATGGCGTTCAGCGATGTGCTGGGCAACCACCGCATCTATGTGGCAACAAGCCTCGTGCTTGACCTCAAGAACAGCGATTACGCCTTCGCATATTACTACCTGCCCAAGCGTATCGATTACGGTATCTCGGCATACCACTCAGCGCGCTTCCTGCTGATTGGGCCCAACTACTCGCAATCGCAGCTTTACAGGTACCGCACATACGGCGCGGATCTCAGCATCTCGTATCCAATCAGCAAGTTCGATCGTATCGAAGGCGCCGTTTCATACAACAGGCTCTCTAAGGAGAACCTCGATAACCCGCTTGAACCCACACAGAAGCTTGATTTCGTTATGCCTATAATGAGCTACGTACACGATAACACGCTCTTCGGTTACACTGCGCCAATAAGAGGCTCGAGGTATAACCTCACGCTTATGGGAACGCCAAAGATAGGCACCGGCGGCGTTAGCTTCTTCAGCGCGATGGCCGATTACCGTACTTACATGTACCTCGCTGAGGATTATAATTTCGTGCTGCGCCTTAACGCGGGAGCAAGCTTTGGTAAAAATCCGCAGCGCTTTTACATTGGCGGTACCGAAAGCTGGATAAACTACGAGATACAGGATGACCTGCTGCCTATTGAGGATATACAGGACTTCGCTTTTTCGAGTCCGGTGATGCCGCTTAGGGGCTACAATTATAACCACCGTTCGGGCTCGAAGTTTGCGCTCATGAATGCCGAGTTCCGCTTCCCGCTCTTCCGCTACCTGATACTGGGCTTGCTGCCGTTCGGGTTCCAGAACATACAGGGCGTGCTGTTTACCGATATTGGCACAGTGTGGAACAAGAACAAAGACCTGCAGCTATTCCAGAAGACGAATGGCAGCCTTGCCACCAAGGATCTTCTCATAGGTGTAGGAGTTGGCACGAGGCTGTTCTTCCTCTACTTCCCACTGAAGTTTGATGTTGCGTGGCAGTACGATATGCAGCGCTTCTCCAAACCGAAGTACTATATATCCCTCGGGGCTGACTTCTAAATCATCTCCCCCTAGCAGGGGGAGTAAGAGGGGGTAGAATTTCCATCACTCCCATGCACGTCGGGGATCTCTAGCGTATGGAGAACGATTATTCACAAAGAAGGAGCCGCAAGGCTCCTTTTTCATTTGCGAAAATCCCTATTTGTTTCAGTAGCACAGACTTTCCTGTCTGTGGCATTGTAACCTACCTGTGAACTTTGTCACCCTGAACTTGATTCAGGGTCTTTGCTATACACCTTTACTCAAGCAGATGCTTTGCTCCCACTCTTTATCTGGTGCTGACTATTGATTGGCTATCTAACATTAACGGCTAGATACCTGCCGGAGACCAGTCTGCGTAAGCAGAAGGTATGACAAGCAGCGTCCCCCTTTCGGCTTCCTTGACTGCTTCTGCGGTTGGGAATAGGGGAAAATGAGCCGCAGGAAACCATAGCACTGAGATTGATCGGAGAATTGAATCATGCAAAGGATCCCGCTAAGCAGAAGTGCGTAACTACAAACGGCGCAGCGGGGGGTTTATGCTTTTGGATGTTGGAGAGATTCTGCAGCATGAAACTACCCCCTTGTGTTCCCCCTTCCAGGGGGAAATGAACTGGCGGCTCAGCGCTCGATAAAGTCGACACTCTATCCAGTTGCGTGGTTCCTGCTTCCCTGCCCTCTTACTTCTCAACATTTGCTATTTGCTATTCGGTATTCCTGACTTTCGCTTTTTGAAAGTTGCCATTTGCTATTTGAACTTTGGCATTTGGATTTTGAAATTTGGCATTATGATATATATTTGTAAATTATCCATTAAACGAGCTTTATGCCTAAGGCTTCACTTATCATATCGGTATTCCGCAAAAAGGAGGAGCTTGGGCTTATCTTCCGCGCCATTAAACAGCAAACCTTCAAAGAGTTTGAGGTAATAGTTGCCGATGATGACTCAGGTAACGATATGGCGGGGCATGTTGCGGAGCTTACCGGCAAATACGGAATCGAAACACGAATGGTAACGCACAGCTTCACGGGCTTCGGGAAAAATATCATCCTGAATAAAGCGATAAGAGAATCCCGCTCGGATTACCTTATATTCATCGATGGCGACTGCATCCCTCACCGCGCGTTCATAGAAGGCCACTTGCGTGAGCGCGGGGCGAACACGGTACTTTGCGGCAGGCGTGTAATGCTGGGCGAAAAGCTCTCGGCAAGATTGAAGGAAGATGCCGCGGTTATGGGGCACGGCAGTATATCATACTTCAGCCTGCTGGGTGATATGTTCTCTAAGCCAAATCCGGCATACCATACAGAGGAGGCGCTGTCTATCAAATCACGGATGCTGCGCAGGCTTCGCGGAACGGCTATTACGCTCTCGGGCTGCAACTTCTCGCTGGATAGAAAGCTCATGGAAAAAATTAACGGGTTCGATGAAGATTATACGGGGCCGGGCATCGGTGAGGATTCGGATCTTGAGTTCAGGCTTCGCCTCGCTGGCGCAGAACTGCGTTCCGTGCGCAATCTGGCGGTACTGTATCATATGTATCATCCCCTCACAACCGAAAACAACAGCAACTGGGAACACTTCCACGAAGTGGCGCAGAAAACCGGAACGTACTTCTGCAAAAACGGCCTTATAAAAACAAATGAACAAGCAGTTAAAGCAATACCCGAAAAATAAAAAGACTCCGGCAAATAAAGGGCTCAATCAAATAAAAAGAGCCTGCCGGCAAAAGAACACGCCGGCAAGCTCCGCTTAAAATCTCACTATCCTAATATATCCTTACTTCACAAGAACCATCTTCATAGTTTTGCTAAATCCGCTGCCTTCAAGCCTGTAGAAATACACTCCGCTTGCGAACTGCGAAGCGTTCCACTCGGCTTTATACACGCCGGCATTAAGCTGGCCGTTTACAAGCACCGCGGTTTCCCTGCCTAGCATATCAAACACTGTAAGCTTCACATCGCCTGCTATAGGTACATCAAACCTGATGGAAGTACTCGGGTTAAACGGGTTAGGGTAATTTTGCCCGAGGTTAAACTTCGCAGGCACTTCGCCGGAGATATTGGTAATGCCGATGGGATTATACAATCGCGTGAGTATCCAGTACATCACATTCGAACGGCTGGAGCCGTTATCGAATTTATTAAGGTCATATCCATAAAATTTCCAGAAGTTCATGGCTGTTTGCGGATATGCAGTAGCCTGAATTCCAACGTTGATCGTGGTCCAGTTCCACACGGTTGTGTTGGTGTTGGTGGAATCAAAGCATGGGGTGAACTTCAGGCCGTTGGGGCTGTAGTCATATATCTGTCTCGCGAAGTTCACATTGTTCCAAAGCTGTTCGGTAACCGGAGTTACCGGTATGACCTGGATCCCGGTAGCGTAATAATTCACCGCACCGAAGAAAGTGGATGCATCAAGCCTTCCCTGGTAAAGATTGGTCACGGTTTTGAACTGGTCAGTGTAAACCGTTGGATACACGGGGTTAGTTTGGTTCGCATAATAGTACTTGTTAATAGCGCGCGCCTCGGTAGAAAGCATAAGCGCTCCCTGGTTCATCATGTTGGATGCAACCGGAGCCGTGCCGCCTGAGTTCATTGCAAGCCCAAAGAGGTAGAGTCCGTACCATGCGTTAGCCGCCTCGGAAGAGCTTTCCTGGTTCTTACCTCCGCCGTAGGGTACAAGGCCGTTGGCCCAGGAGTTGCCTTCGAACCAATCTTTATATCTCTGCATCGCGAAGTAGCCGTCTCCCCTGCTGGGATTTGCAATATCCCTGGCTAGATCGACCGTGCGGTTAAAATAGTAATTACTATTAGCAGTAAAGTAGCCCGGGTTCTTCTTTGCAAGTACTGCGGCAGCATAAAGCAGGTAGCCGTAGTGGAAGTGATGGTCGTTATAAAGCGCACTGCCGAAATCAACACCGTTATTTACATTGAGGGAATCATGCGAGCGACTGGAGATGATGCCGCGGAACTTGGTATCGTAGAGCAGGGAATCCCTTATAGCCGGCGCTACATTTGGCAAAGCCGAGCTGTTGCCGTTGAGCCATTTGCCGAGATATATCTGGAGAGAATCCCTCATTCCGGAAGCGAGCGGCAGCATAGCTGCATAGCGTGTCTGGTCGCGGTCATAAAGTTCATCGGCAATGTTGATGATCCTTGCAAGCCTTGCAAGTGTTTTACCGGAGCTATAGATATCGGTCCACTGGTACTGTCTGTTAAAATATATGAAGTCCGCGTTCACATAATTCCTCAGGGTATCACACCACTGAATTGGAACGTTTGTAAGTCCGCCCGATCTCGGGCTCCATGAGTAGCCGGGAAGCTGCTCGGTCATGTTCCATGTTTTGGTTTTCACTTCGCTCATTGTTCCTTTAAGAACCTGGTACTTCAGAACATTTGATGTGGAGCCGCCGGGCAGGATATCAACATGATGCGGCAGCGCCATCATCAGCAGCGAATCGCTGCCTAAAGAGCCTTCGTTATAGCGGGTGAAATTGAAACTTAAAGTTGAAGTGCTGCTGCCATTGGGAGTGCTTGCGCTAACATCCCCGCGTATAGGAACAAACTTTGCATACGCATCAAGCATGGCTTTACGCGACGTAGTATCAGCGGCATTGGGATCGTTTGTGTAAGTCAGATGAGCAGCTCTAGTGTAACCTGTCAAAGGTGCGGTAGCAATAAGTCCCTTGGTTTGATCCGCCTGGCTGAATTGCAATGTAATTGATTGTGAGCAGTATAACATCCAAGTCTGCGACCGGCCCAGATTAGGGTCACCATCCACTGTCTGAACTTTGAATGTAGTGCCTGTGAATTGCTGGTTTGCAGCTGCAACAATATTATTTACTTTATATACTGCCGGTGAAGGGAAATAAATCGCGGGTGTTACATTGTTATAAAACATTGTAACGTACGTCATTCCCCTGACAATGGGAGCGTAGTAGTAGTTATTGACGTTGGTTGTATTATAAAATTCTATTGACGCAGAAAGGTCGGTATAGTCATTCCTCAAAATCGAAGTAAAGTTGGTTGGATCTGGAGTTCCAAAGAAAAGGAATGAGCCATTATCCCAGTTAACAGTGGGAAAGCTGCCACCCGTTGTGGTGGTTCCATAAGGCTTGTAGTTGACTGCAAGCAACGCTCTTTGATTAGCATAGCCGCCGTACTGATACCCAAACCCTATATTATATGGATAGGCCCATGTGAAATTAATCCCCAGGATGCCCGGCGGACTTGGATAAGCCTGGCCGTACAAAAAGAACTGATTGAACCACGCGTTTGTTGGATAAGGAGCGGTGAGGCTATCGATAACATTGTTGCCCGCTGTGCTTACTTTGCTTACGACCTGCTGCCAGGTCGATTGCTGCGGGCTCGTTGAGAACGGTGTTCCATAATTCCATTGAGAAAAGGTACTGCCTGTTGCCATAATAAGTAAAACGGGAATGAAGATAAACAATGAGGTAATTTTTTTCATATATAGCAGATTGTTAATATTTATATGATTGACGGGCAAAATTAAGGATATAAGATTGTAAATACAATTAAGAAAGGTTGTGATTATGGAGTTTAGATAGTCGAAAGAGTGAAGTATAAAAGCGAAAAAAGCAACTCCCGGTCGCTTTTGTAATTCTCTTGGGATAGTCCCGCTTCGGCGGGACGACCTCCGGTCGCATTCTAATTCTGTCGGGATAGCAGGATTCGAACCTGCGACCTCCTGCTCCCAAAGCAGGCGCGATAACCGGACTACGCTATATCCCGTATATATTAACTTTTGGACAAAAAACTGTGGACAGGGCCGGAATCGAACCGGCGACACACGGCTTTTCAGGCCGTTGCTCTACCTACTGAGCTACC
>JACSRQ010000248.1 GCA_014879675.1 Ignavibacteria bacterium | reverse complement strand
GAACTGGTAGACGCGCAGGACTTAAAATCCTGTTGGGATAATATCTCAGTGCCGGTTCGATTCCGGCTCTGGGCACTTTTGGATGTAAATGTACTTTGAATTTTAACGCAGTGTTTCTTAACTGGTAGCCGCGTCCCGCAATGCGGGATTGGGATAATATCTCAAGTCGCGCGGTTCGATTCCGGCTCTGGGCACTTTTGGATGTAAATGTACATAGCCTGCTATCTTTCGCAAGGGGGCACTTTAACAGTTTTTTCGATTCTCAAATTTTATACCTACTACATTGCAGTGGACAGCTGAAAATATAATGATACTCCTGTTTGCCATCCTTGCACTTGGATCTGCAATCATGATGATCACAAGACGAAGCCCTATTACAAGCGCTTTGTATCTTGTAGTTAATTTCTTCGCCATTTCAGGCATATACCTGATGCTTCGCTCACAGTTCGTGGCAATTATACAGATACTTGTATATGCGGGAGCAATTATGGTATTATTCCTTTTCGTTATCATGTTACTGAACCTTAGCGGTGAAAAGAAGTTTACCGAAACTCTCACATACAAGAAACTTTCGGCTATAATTCTTGCTCTGCTGCTTTTCTGTTCGCTTGGCATTACCACATTTTTTGCGTTCATGGGCAAGTTCAAAACACTGCACCAGAATGCGGAAGTAATGGGAACGATTCAATCAGTAGGCAAAGAGCTTTACACAACATATTCATTCCCCTTTGAGCTTGTTTCTTTTGTACTGCTTGCAGCAATTGTCGGAGCAATAGTGCTGGCACAGAAGAAATTTGAATAGGATACCCTGATGGCTCACGATCACTCAGCAAATAAACCGAAGAGGATACTTTCCGGCGTTAAGCCAACAGGCAAAGCGCATATAGGAAATTACCTCGGCGCGATGCGCAACCATGTTAACATGCAGCAGGACCATGAAAATTTTATATTCATTGCTGACCTGCATTCATTAACCACAGTTAAAAATAAGGCGGAGTTGCAGGAGCTGATAATCGATCTTGCGCTTGATTACCTCGCGCTGGGGCTGAATCCCGAACGGGCTGTATTCTTCCGCCAAAGCGATATACCCGAACATGCCGAGCTTACATGGGTTTTGAGCTGCCTCACCCCGATGCCGATGCTTGAGCTTGCACATGCATATAAAGATGCAGTTGCCAAAGCAAACCGCGAGATCAATGTTGGACTCTTCACTTACCCGATACTGATGGCTGTAGATATACTCATCTACAAACCTGATATAGTACCCGTTGGCAAAGACCAGAAGCAGCACGTAGAAATTGCACGCGACCTTGCGGGAAAGTTCAACCGTATTTATGGCGATGTGTTTAAACTTCCCGTGCCATATATCCCCGAAGAAGTTGCAGTTGTTATCGGTACCGATGGCCAGAAGATGAGCAAAAGTTATGGCAATACCATTGAAATTTTTGCGTCAGATAAAGCTCTGAAGAAGCAGGTGATGGGTATTGTTACCGATTCCACCCCCGTTGAGGCCCCAAAGGATCCTGACACCATTTATAAGCTTTATTCATACTTCGCTACAGAAGATGAAAAGAAAACTTTGCTTGAGCGTTACCAGGCGGGCGGCATGGGTTACGGCGATGCGAAAAAACTGCTGTTGGAAAAGATCATAGAAACATTTAAGCCTTTCCGCGAAGAGCGCGAGAGACTTAGAAATGACCTGGCGTATGTTAAAGATGTTCTGAAAAAGGGCGCAGAGAAAGCCCGCGAAGTTGCAGCGGCCACTAAAAATGAAGTTTGGGAAAAAACCGGCTTAAGCATTTAGCCCTTTCTGTTTACCGCAGCACGGCTTATTTAATCAGGTTGTCAATTGCTCTCTCAATGTAGATCTCCATTCACGACTAATATGATAATTTTCCTCTCCGGTTCGATCAATTCAGGTAAAACTACTATTGCGCAATTGCTGAAAAAAGAATTCCCAAGATCAGCGCATATTGAAGTTGATGTGCTGCACGATATGGTTGAGTGGATGCCCCTTGATGATGCTATTCCTTTAAACCTTAAGAACGCACTCTCGCTTACGAACAATTTCATTGAAGAAGAGCTGGATATAATAATTTCATACCCATTAAGCAAAGCTGAGTATGAGTTTTTTAACCAAAGCCTTCCTCTGGATATTCAGAGATTTTTCTTCACGCTGAATCCAAGGCTTGACTATGCTTTAACAAACCGCGGCAGCCGCGAGCTTACCGGGTGGGAAATTGAGAGGATAAAGTACCATTATGAAACCGGCATCAACGATCCCGGCTTCGGTATAGTGCTTGATACAACAATGCACTCACCTGAAGATACTGTTAACGAGATACTATATTATATTGAGCAGCGTGAGATCCGTTACAAAATGGAAGATTAGTACTGCAATAACTGCATGCCGATAATTACCTGCTCTCTTTAAAAAGACCCTGAAACAAGTTCAGGGTGACATGCATCCTCTTGTCATGCTGAACTTGCCTGACTTTAGTTTTCAGCATCTGCTATCATACCCTGCAATTAAAGAAAAATTGAAATACTCCTGAATTAATACTATACCTGCTTGCCGATAAATATCCGCTCGCTTCAAAAAGACCTTGAAACAAGTTCAGGGTGACATACACAATCTTGTCATGCTGAACTCGTTTCAGCATCTGCTAACATACTCTGAAATCAGAGAATAACCATAATGCTTCAGAATTATTTCAACACGTTTGTGCCGATAATTATCTTTCTTTAGAATTTTAGTTATGAAAATTTCGCTGTTTTGCCACCCTGCATATAATAAAATCAATACTTTAGCTTAGAAACATAATATTTGGTAAATTGATTCACCGATTATTATACCTTTAGCACTATCTTCCCAATCACTTCACCTTTTGCCATCATTTCGTGGGCTTTGGCGGCATCTTTTAGATCGAGCACGGCACCAATATGCGGCTTTACTTTGCCTTCGGATACAAGCGTAACCAGTTCTTCAAGCTCGCGTTTTTCGCCGAGGTATAATCCCATTAAGCTGATATGCCGCAAATATGTTTGATGAAGCGATACCATTGCTTCCCTGCCTGTTAAAATTCCGCAGAACAGGATCTTTCCGCCCTTTTTCACCATCTTAAAGTTTTTTGGAAAGGCTTCCGGGCCAACATAATCCAGTATCACATCAATCCCTGTACCGCCGGTTAATTTAAGGACTTCATCATCAATAGCGGAGCCATCGCGGTGATTAAAAATATGGTCAACTCCCATTTGTTTCAGGAAATCGATCTTATGCGGAAATCCAGCCGTAGCGAATACTTCCGCACCGATACTTTTAGCGATCTGTATTGCTATAATTCCAAGTCCGCTTGTGCCGCCCCATATAAAAAACTTATCCCCTTTTTGCAGGTCGCCAACGGTTTTCACACCATGTATGGCTGTGAGTCCCGCAACTGGCAGGCAGGCCGCATCCTCAAACGATACATTATCGGGCAGCTTAACCAGCGATGAGGCGGGAACAGCGGCATACTCAGCATACGAGCCATCCCGGTGCATCCCGAAATACTGCCATGAAATGGATTGCCCCGCTTTACCGCGCTTCGCCCATTCATCATCGGCTTCGGAAACAATTGACCATGCCACAACGCGATCGCCTATGGAAAACCCTTTGACATCACTGCCTGTATCGGAAACAACGCCCGAAATATCGCCGCCTAAAATATGGGGAAAGTTCAGCGCAAGCCCCGGATAGCCTGTGCGAATAACCAGATCTGCCCTGTTAACCGTAGTAGCCTTTATATTTACCAGAACATCCTTCGCGCCAACAGCCGGCATGGGATGATCTTCGGTATAAATTAGTTTATCTGTGCCGCCATTTTCTTTAAGTATTACTGCCTTCATATATTGTTATATTATTGTTCAGTCACAAAAATAGCAATTGAGCGCAAATGTAACAATGGCAGAGTATTAATTCACTTACTTTAACAATTTATTCCCTTATTTTTGGAAATGAAGAAACGCTCCGGTTATGTTTGGCTACTTTTCGCGCTGCTGGCGCTGCTGGTAATAGATGGCTATTACCAGGTTGAAGCTTCCGCTGTTCCTATATGGCAGACCCAATGGTTCCTCTGGCGAATTATCGCTGTTGTTGTTATCCTCACGGGTGTATTTGTTTATTATTACTTTGAGGCTTCGAAAAAGAAGAAAAGCGAGCTTGAGAAGTTTAAGCTGAAGATGATAGAAGAGCAGGAAAGCCAGTGGAAGGTTATAGCAGGCGAGCTGCATGATAGTATAGGTCAGAATTTAAGCGCCATAAATATATTCCTCCAGCAGGAGATCAAATCTTCCGAAACACCACCGGCGCGAATTACCCAGGCATCATCGCTGGTGATGGAAACGGTTGATGAAGTAAGACGCATATCGCAAAGGCTGTATCCCAAACAGATCGAACGGCTGGGGCTTACTGTTTCACTTGAAGCTATGATAGAACGTATCGCATCGGCATCGGGAATAAAGTTCATTAATAATATCGAAAACATTGACGGCGCTTTAAGCCGCGAGAACGAGGTTCAGTATTTCAGGATAATCCAGGAGATACTAAACAACACCCTGAAACACTCCGGGGCGAAAACAGTTACACTTACAGTAAAAAGATCGGTGATGTTCATTATAACCGAGCTTAGCGATGACGGCAAGGGATTTGAAATTTCAGATCCGGCCCGACTTGGATTCGGGCTTATCAATATTGAAGAGCGGCTGAATGTCATCAAGGCCGTTTATGAGTTCAGCTCAGAAAAGGGAGTAGGCACAAGGTTTAAGATCACTGTACCAATCAAATAGAAAAGAGAATACTTTGCAAAGCAAGATCAGGATCATAATTGCAGATGATCATCACATATTCCGTAAAGGTATCTTAAGTATTGCCTCCGAAGACAGCACGGTGGAAGTAGCCGGCGAAGCCTCAAATGGTGAGGAAGCATTAAGGCTTGTGAGAGAGCTTAAACCCGATATCGCCATACTTGATATTGATATGCCGGTTATGAGCGGACTTGATGCCGCGCGCAGAATTAAAGAAGAGGGGCTGACTACCAAGGTTGTGATACTTACCATCCACAAGGATAAGGAATATTTTGATGAAGCGCTTGAGCTTGATATCAAAGCGTACGTGCTGAAGGAAAGCATTGCCAATGACCTGATAGACTGCATCAAGCAGGTTGCGGCCGGTGAATATTATATCAGCTCGGTAATTTCGGGTTACCTTGTGGAAAAGAACAAACATGTAAACAATAAAACCGACTTCGATAAACTTACATCAACTGAGCTGCAGATACTTAAGCTTATATCACAGAACAAAACAAGCGTGCAAATAGCCGAAGAATTGTTCCGCAGCGTAAGGACAATAGAAAACCATAGGAACAATATCTGCAACAAGCTGGGCTTGAAAGGTCCTCACGCCCTGCTTCTTTATTCAATGGAAAACAAAAAAAAACTAATTGACATTTAAATCCATTTGTATTAATTTACAACTTAAAGCACTCTAAATTACATACTTAACAATTCACTAACTTAATGGAGGCAGAAATGAAACGTTTGGTTCGTTTATTTTTCATTCTTGTTGTTGTTTTGTCGTGTACGCTCCCATCGTTTTCTCAGACGGATGGAATTGAATACAGCGCTCAACTCCCCATCAGGATCAAGAACAATTCAGCAAGTCCTATGAGCAATACTTCGGTAAGGCTTGTAGTGAATACCCAGGCTCTGATCACTTTAGGTCTTATGCAGCCCGATGGTGATGATATCCGCTTTGCAGCAAACTGCGGACTTGAGCCGCTTTCTACGCTTGGTTATTATATTGAAGGCCCAATGAATTCCGCTAATACAGTTATTTGGGTTAAGGTACCTTCAATACCTGCTAACGACTCAACACTGGTTTATATGTATTTTGGTGTACCATCAGTATCGGGAGTCAGTTCACCGTCCAATGGATTGAATGGACCTCATTCATCAACAGATAGCGTTGCTTCGGGTGCACCAGGCGGCGTTACAAATTCGCAGAGAGGTTTCAGGTTTACCCCGAATACGGATATTCTTGTTACACATTTTGGGAAATATGAACCCACCGGTACAACACGTTATGTTACCTTGTTTGACCAGACCACCCAGGCAATTTTAAGGCAAAAACAGGTTTCAGGACCTTCTGCCCAATACAGCTATGATACACTTGGCGCTCCGATCTGGCTTACAACAGGTACGCAATATCAAATTCAGGTCTATCAGGGGGCAGGAGATGGTTATTACTTTGGAACCAGTTCGCAAATTGGCCAGCATCTTACATACGGCGATATGAAATATTGCAATTCATGTACACAAAATACTTTTCCAACCAGTACTTTGTCAGGATATCATTACGGTTATCCGGATTTTTGGTACTCCATTCCTAGCAATCCTGTTACCCCGGCACCAACAGCAACATTTTTCCCGCCGGCGGATACAGTTACACCTACTGCACCTGCTAATTTAACCGGTTTGCCCGGGAACACTACGGCACAGCTCAGGTGGAATAAAAATACTCAGTTCGATGTGTGGAAATATTTTGTTTACAGGGGCACTACTAACAATCCGCTTTCAGCAAACCTGATCGATAGTACTGCTCATCCTGACACAGTGTATAATGCCACAGGACTTGTAAATGGAACAACATATTATTTCTGGGTAAAAGCTGTTGACAGGTTCTGCCAGAGAAGGATAAGCGCTTTCAGTACTGCCGCTGCGGTTACTCCGTTGGTTGGCTTGCAGGCAAACGGTTCAGAAACTCCGAAGGTATTTGCACTTTATCAGAATTTCCCCAATCCGTTCAATCCAAATACTAACATACAGTTTGATATTCCGAAAGTAACTTTGACAAGGATAACTGTTTATGATATACTTGGAAAAGAAGTTGACCTTGTTGTTAATCAGGTCCTCGCACCGGGTAAATATAATTATGATTTTGATGCAAGCAATCTTTCAAGCGGAATCTACTTCTACAAAATAGAAGCAGGCAATTTCATTGAAAAGAAAAAGATGATAGTAGTTAAATAGCACACATCAGCAATATTTGATACTACCCCGAAAATTATACAGTTTTCGGGGTTTTTTTATGAATAATTGAGTAGTTCTACTTAGAATAATCAGGTATATCTTACGATTACAATCAATCTTATTACCGCTTATATTTGTAACAGATTGCTGAATTAATTTTAAGAGAATAGTGAGAAAACAGAAAGACGTAAAATTTATAATCTACCAGGCGTTATACATATTTGTAGTGTGTGTAATTG
>JACSRQ010000163.1 GCA_014879675.1 Ignavibacteria bacterium | reverse complement strand
CCCCCTCTCCTGTCAGGAGAGGGGGTTAGGGGGTGAGGTCAAGTATATTGAAATTTAGGGTCAAAAAATCCTTCTAACATAGTTTTTGGGGTACTATTTATTTAATGTCGTGTACTAAGAAATTTCGGGAAGTAAATGAAGTAAAATGCAGGAAATCAGAATTTTTTAGTAAACCTATATAACTCAACCTTTGCAGGTGCAAGAAAATATGTGTTCCTTGATACTTCATTAAAACGTGAATTCAATTCATTGCGGTAAGATGCATATTTGGAGGTATCCACAGCACTGTAATCCAATACAACCCAGAAGCTTTCGGGCTTTTGTACTGTGATAGAATCCATTACTTCACCCCAACCGTACCTTACAAAAGCAGTAGCGGGTAAGTTCAGGTGTTCCTGTTTCTTGTAGTAATCTATAACCCACCCGTTATAGTGCGGCTGTACATAAATCCTCTCACCCGGTGTAAATTTAGATTCAACATCAGATATCAGCGCGCGGTAGTCATCATTTTTGAAATCGAAATTGAAGTGTGTCCTTATTCCGTAAATGTTGATCACCATAAACATTGCCAGAATGACAATTCCCGCAGGTCTGTAAACAAAGTTCATCAATCCGTAAACAATCATAATTGATATATAAGGCACGAGAATGCTCAGATATCTGTAGAACTCGATCTTTTGATTAAACGAAAGGATCCCTGCAAGCAAAAGCGGCACAAACACAGCAAGCAGTACGAGATTTAGGTATTTATACTGCAAAGGTTTGCGTTTAATGGACACAACAGCAATTGATGCCGCAAAAAAGAAGTAAATGAAGTATTTCAGATACTCCATAACCCTGTAATCAGCGTAGTAGTAATATAATCCCAAACTCAGATCTTTAGTATAATTCAGATACTCATCAATTACTGAAGAAATATTCTGCGGAGTTCGCCATGATTGGCCGCGGGTGAAATGAGTGAGCAGGTCCGGAATCCAAACCAGATACAATACCGCTATAGATGCAAAGATGTAAAGGAAGGTTCTAAGCTCCTTGGGTGACCTTATGTAGCAGTAAAGAATGAATATTAGTTGTGCAATAAGAATAAAGAATGAGAAATAATGCGTGTACAAAGCTGCTGCGGTGAATAGTATGTAGCATATTGCCGTCCGGTTCCTGTAAAACCCGGCGGCAGGCGGTATTTTGTCCGTTAGATTCATCAGGAAATAGATCGAACCCAGATTAAGGAACAAATTCATTGCAGACATCCGGACTTCCTGTGAATAATACAGGTTCAATGGCGAAAACGAATATAGTAGTACTACTAATATTGCCTGCATCGGTTCCATAAAGCGCCGGCTTATTGGATACAGAAAAAACACTGCACCAGATGTGAACAGTGCCGAGAGCAGCCTCATGGAAAAAACCGAATCACCAAAAACAAAATTCCATATTTTAAGTGTGAAGTAATATAATGGCGGGTGTATATCGTTGGCAGTGCTAACTATTATATCATAAAATGAGGTGAGGCTAAGGTGCCAGGAGAAAACTTCGTCAAACCAAAGGTTTTTTTGGGTAATGAAAGCGATCCTGATAGCCAGGCAGAATATAAAAAGTGATAAAAGAAGTATTTTCTCCTTTTTTGCGTTCATTCACCTATAAACTGAAATATAACCTTGCGGTTTCTCGGCCTTTCGTCAAAATCGATAAGTATAACCTGCTGCCATGTACCAAGGAGCAGCTCAGCATTTGCAAAAGGAATGGTCTGAGAGCAGCCGAACAGCGTTGAGCGCAGATGAGCATGTCCGTTATGATCGCCCCAGGTGGAATTGTGATGATAGTTCTTTCCGGTTGGAATGAACTTTTCGAGTATTTCAGGCAAATCCCTTTTCAGACCCGGCTCGTATTCTATCGTGCTTATAGAAGCTGTAGATCCAACTACAAAAACGGTAACATTGCCGCTCTTAAGTTTAGATTTAGCCAGTGATTCTAGCAGAACATCGGTGACATTTATAATATCACAATCCCCTTTTGTAGCAAAGAAATGGGTTTCTGTGAATATGTTCATGACTTGCTAAAGTTTATTATCATATTTAAGCCTTCCAGCACAGTATTTTGCACATATTTGTACTTAAAACTCACTCTAGAGGCTATGAGTTCAGCACTGCCGCCTGTTAAATAGACCTGCAAATTCCTGCCATACTGCTTTTTGGCTGCTGCAACTATACCTTCAGTTGCAAACAACATATAATGCAGCAATCCTGAAGAAATTGCTTCCTGCGTGTTGGTACCAATAAGTGGAATACGTTTTTGGGTGCTTAAGACGCCTACAAGCGGAAGTTTGGCCGTATTGGTGTTCAAGGCTAAGGCGCTTGTAGTCAATCCCGGAGCAATAATACCGCCCAGAAAACTTCCATCTTTCAATACTAAATCATATGTATTAGCTGTACCAAGATCAATAACCAATGAGTCTTTTCCGGCAGACTTCATGTATCCATAAACGGCATTGCAGATTCTATCTGCACCAAGCGTAGTACTATTTTTGACTTTAATCGTAATCGGCAAGCCTGTTTTATTATTGACGCTTAATAACACATCCCTGATTGAATCAGGAAGTATTCCCTTGATAATCCGTTCTGATCTTGGATTGACTGAAGCAATAGCTGATTTGTTGATTTTATATCTTCTCAAAAGGGATATCAATAATTTTCTAATGCGCGGCATGTCAGTATCAGGCATAGAAAAGTGTTCCGCCAGCTTTTTCCCGCGGAATACACCAAAGTGTACGAAACTATTGCCAATATCGATAACGAGGTTCATGTTCATAACAAAAATGCCTGTATTGTCACAGGCATTTTTTACTTAATTTTTTGATTTAATTATCTGCTCATTTCGAGTCTTTTTATCTCATCCCTGATCGAGGCGGCCTTTTCGTAGTCTTCACTATCAATGGCTGATTTAAGATCACCCTGAAGTTTATTCATCTTACGGGTATGCGGATCTTTAGCCTTTTCAACAATTTCTGTGGGATCAGACTGCTTAAAAAGTTCATCTTCAACGCCTGCTTCTTCTTCGCCTTCTTTATCTGGAACAAAAGCAACTTCATTCATAACATCTTCGGATACAAAAATGGGTACGGCAAATTTTAACGCAAGCGCAATGGCATCAGAAGGGCGTGAATCAACTTCATCCACGCTTCCAACATCCATCTTTATCTTAGCGAAAAAAGTACCGTCTCTCAGCTCGTTTATATACACAAAAGAGATAGAAAATCCCATCTGCTCAATGATGTTCCTTATCAGGTCATGTGTTAGCGGTCTCGGTGGCTTAATTCCTTCCAGCTCAAGTGCTATATGCTGCGCCTCAAAGCTGCCTATAATAATTGGAAGCCTTCTATCACCGCCTACTTCTTTTAAGATAAGGGCATATCCACCGCCGCCCGGAGCGGGGGTTGGTGATAATCCAAGTATATCGACCTGAACTTTATCGTTATCCATTCAAAATTCCTTTATTTTGCTTCAATATAAGAAATAAAATCTAATTTGATAATACCTTTTTGAATTCTTCTGTCAAAACAGGCATTATTTCAACAGCATCGCCTATGATGCCGTAGTCGGCGATCTGGAATATTGGCGCATCTTTATCTTTATTTATAGCCACAATGCATTTTGATGAAGACATACCCGCAAGATGCTGAATAGCGCCGCTGATACCAACCGCGATATAAAGCGAAGGTGCAACGGTTTTACCTGTCTGGCCAACCTGCTCAGAGTGCGGCCTCCAGCCCGCGTCAACAATTGCTCTTGATGCACCGGCAGCACCGCCGAGAACTTTTGCAAGATCCTCAACCAGGTGGAAGTTTTCAGGAGCTTTTAAACCCCTGCCGCCCGAAACAACAATGTTAGCTTCGGTTACATCCAGCTTTTCATTACTTACTACGACTTCTTTAACTTTTACTGCGAAATCTGAATCACCCAGCTGAACATTCATAACCTCAGTTTCGGCAATAACGCCATCGGCATGTATTGGTTTGAATACATTCGGACGCAATGTAAATATCTTAACCGCCGAGTTAACCTTCATTTCGATGTATGCTTTACCCGCATAAACAGGCCGGGTAGCAATAACATTCCCGCCTTCGGTTCTGATCTCAGTACAATCCACAATAAGTCCGGCTTCAAGCTTTGCAGCAAGGCGCGGTGAAATATCTTTGCCCATTGCCGTCGCAGAAAGCAGAACGATATCCGCGCCTCTTTCTTTAACCGCATCAGCAACTATTTTTGTATAAGCGGTAGTGGAATATTTCTCAAGCTCCGCATTTTCAGCAGTTATCACTTTTTTAATGCCATAAGCGCCTAACTCAGCCGCCAGTGAACTAACCGAACTGCCAATAAGCAGGGCTTCAACTTCTGCGCCAAGCTCTGCACCCAGCTTTACGGCTGTTGAGGCAGTTTCAAATCCGTTATTCTTAATCTTGTTATCGCGTGATTCAATAAATGCAAGAATTTTGCTCATTATATTACCTTTGCTTCCTCTCTTAATAATCTTACCAATTCAGCTGCTGCAGATGCATCTTCTCCCACAATTTTTCCTTTTGCTTTAGGTTTAGGGAGCGTCATTTTAAGTACTTCTGTTTTATTTTCGGTATAGGTCGGCTGTTTTTCTTCAATAGCTTTTGATTTTGCCTGCATGATACCTTTTAAATTAGGGTAACGCGGATTGTTCAATCCACGCTGGCAGCAAATCGCTGCCGGAAGTGATGTTTCAACAACTTCCTTGCCGCCTTCGATCTCACGCTCACAAACGGCTTTATTGCCATCAACATTCAATGAAACAACAACACCTACTGATGGGATTCCAAGCATTTCCGCAACAAGTCCGCCTACCTGCGAGTCATCATAATCGATAGATTGCTTTCCGAAAAGTACCATATCAGGATTGTAATCCTTCAACACATCGGCAAGATTCCTTGCAACGGTGTATGAATCCATTTCGGCATCGCTTTTGACCAGGATGCCTCTTTCAATACCCATTGCATATGCTTTTTTGATGGCTTCTTTGTTAGAATCTTTGCCAACGGAAACTACCAATGTTTCCCCGCCATTTTTTTCTTTTAGCTGAAGCGCTGCTTCAACAGCAAATTCATCGTATGGATTAATAATATACGTTACACCGGCGGGATCAATCGATTTGCCGTCAGAACCTACTTTTACTTTTGTAGTGGTATCCGGAACCTGCGATACGCAAACTGCGATCTTCATTAGCTTTCCTTTCTTATTCATTAAGCCCTGAGGCTATAATTACTCTGTTTTTAGCTTTTATAAACAAAAATAACCATTTTTTGAGATATTTTCAATTCATAAAAACTTCGTCAATTCACCAAAAGGGAGCATAAAAAAGGGAGTGGTTTTTAGCCACTCCCCTTCGTAAAGTACTGAAATCTATGCTTATTTTACGAGCACCATTCTTTTAACCTGGTACACGTTATCTGATTCCATTGCATAGAAATAGATCCCACTTGCAAATTTAGAGCCGTCAAAATCAACGCTGTATTTTCCCGGTGAGAAATACTGGTCTGCTATTACGCTAACCTGCTCACCAAGAGAGTTGTATATTTTTATTTTCACGTTCTGTGCCTTTGCAACATCAAAATTTATGATGGTGTTAGGGTTGAACGGGTTTGGATAGTTGTTATACAGATTAAATGATGCCGGTATAGTTGAGCTTATCTGGGTAATACCGATCGTTGAGTGCTTTAGAGTTATAATAAAAGAACCGGCTGTGTGTAAAGTATCTACACCGTTGGTAGCAGCAACTCTCCATGCACACCTTACAGAATCGCCGACATAACCAAAAGTTGTGCCAAGGCTATCCAAAAGGCTCTTTCTCATGCTTATCACCGTATCTAAACCGCCATTATTTGATACATAAGTATATTCTGTTTGCGTTGCCAGCTTTTTTATTCTGAAGAGATATTTAATAGTGCTGCCTGTGGCAGACTTGTTCCAGGTGAAATCCGTGGTTGTGGGATCCTGTGAAGATACAGTTATTGATGAAAACGATACCGGAGATACCTGGGAGAATGAACTTAACGGAACACCGGCAACTTTAACATAGTTAACTACGGTATAAGTATTTGGCCCATAAGCATTAGAAGTAGTTAAGCTGACTGTATAAGCGCCGGTACCACTATAGCTTATGTTGGTTGGATTTTTTACATTTGAAGTTGATGGTGTTGCCCCGGGGAAGCTCCAGCTCCATGTTGTTGGATTGTTTGTGGACATATCAAAGAAGTTTACATTTCCTCCGGTGATAGGTACAAACTGTGTATCGGAAGTGAAGTTCGTTTTTGGCGCTATACCTGTAACAGCATCGATACCATCCAGAGTTTGAATTCCGGAATTATTCGGGTCAAGCCAGTCTTTTAGCTGAGTACCTGCGCTGCCGCCATAATCCCATGAACGGGAAAGTTTGCCAAATACTTTTGTAACAATCTGCGGATTCGCACATTGTGAGGCTACCCCTCCAAGATTCTGTCCAACAACTCTCTTGTTCTGATCGTACAAAGGACATCCTGATGAACCGCCTTCGGTCATGCCGAGATCCCAAATAACCTGCCAGAAGCCGCTTGGTAATCTGCCGCCAAAACCATTTGAATTTGTTGCCGGATTGTTATCAAATGAGATCTTTTTATTTGCACCGCCCGGGTGATGAATGGCAACTTCATTTGTCGGGGTTGAACCAGACCTATCCCAGCCGTTAAAATACCCGTTATAAGCTGCAGGTAAAGAACCGTTAAGCTGAACAAGCCTGAAATCAGTTGCATAATTTGAGGCCTTCAATGTAGCACCTGACATTGTTTGTCCCAAGCTGCCGCCATTACCGTAGCAGGTTGGATTTTCATAATTGAAATAAAATGTCATGCTTGCATGATCATCAGGCGCGCAATGTTCTGCAGTTAGATATAAAAGACTTCTATCCTGCAAAGAATTGTTAATGAGCGATCCGGTACAAAGATATCCGCTTCCGCCCTGGTTGAATGTGATCCTTGTAACAGACCTTTTCTGTTCAACCCATGGGGCACCAACGGGGCAGTTTATGTTTATGTTGCACTCAAGCTCATCCATTGTTAAGACACCAAAGATATCTTTATAAGCATGAACAACCTGGGTTACCTTTAACTTGCCTTTACCTTTTGAATAAACCGGCTCATAATACTCCAGGATAGTTTTGCTTCCAAGTGTGGGAGCAATAGCAAGCTTACCAGACTCATTATTGTTCAGCTCTGTAAATGCGCCAAGCAGATTGCTCTTATCGCTGTTGTAAACATAAAGCATGGCTCCTTTAGGCATAAAGAACTCGCCCAGGAATACATTTATTGATAATGCATCTTCAGAAGTAATGGCCAGCCGCCATACCCTGCTGCCATCAGGCAGTATTTCCCAAGTGCCGGAATTTTGGAGATTGTAGTTGACTTCAAAAACCTTACCGAAACGGAAAGGAGTGCCGGGTTTAGATAGATTTTCATAATCCTCCGTCAGGAATTGATTCACATCAAACGCAGGCATATCAACAGCGGCAAAGTCCGAATTCAGCGCGGTGAGTGAGCTGATCGGCAATCCGCCGGAGTTTGCCTGTGAAAAAGTGATACCCGGCAAAAGAAGAAAAATTAGAATCAGGCTTTTAAACAAAATAAATCTGTTCTTCATATTGATAAAGTTGGTTTAATTAAAAATTGACCTGTTTGCGGCTTATTCCATTCATAACCGGCTGTACCTTTCAGGAATTCTGCAGCAAAGTTGGTTAATATATGCTAAAATCTGAATTAAGTAAACCCATTTTCAAGGAAAATAAAAAGCCGCACATTTGTTAACATACGGCTTTCACAAAACAGTTTTTATTAAAATCTATTTTTTGTAATTCTTCATTATTTCTTCCATTTCTTTGGTCTTATCCTTCAGCTCTTCCATGTTTTTCTTGCCGTCTTTGTTTTCACCCATCTTCTTCATGTCTTCAAGCATATTTGTCATATCCATATACTTCACTCCTTCGGGGGCTTTAAACATGTCATCAGTAACTTTTACATCTTTTTCAAACTTTGTAGCCTTCATGTAAGTTTTGCCGTCAGCCGAGCCCATCCTTAGCGGTACGGTTTTTTCATACAGACTTACAGTAAAATTCTTTTCTTTATGTTTGTAAATTTCGCATTTGTAGCCGAGAATTTCTTCATCGCCGATCTTTTCCATCTGGTCAATGTAGTCGCGGAATGAATTCACATCAACATTATCTTTAGTATCAGAGAATTTTTTCTTGTCGAATTTCATTCCCATTTTCACGCCGGCAATTTCAGATACTGTATATACTACATCCCCGCCATCAAAGTACGCAGTAGCAGAAAACCTTTTGCCGTCTGCATCAAACGAACTTGTTGAACGGCATTTATCACCATTGTATATCGCGCTCACGGTGCCTTTACCTTTTTCGCTGCCGGTTAACTCAAACTCAACCATAAATGGTTTGGATCTATCGAAAGTAGATTTATCCGAAGATTCTTTGGAATCCGTCTTTTTTTCATCCTTGCCGGTAGTTGAATCATCTTTTTTACCGCATCCTGTGATAACAAATGAGGAAATGATCAGCACAATGAAAAAGTTAAGAATGAATCCCGGTGTTTTTTTTATTGTTTTCATATTGATAAATTGTTTAGTAATTCTATTTATTATACAATGGTCTGTAAATATAATCAATCGGGTCAACAAGACCCGCCTGCTGGAATCCTTTAAGCCTAAGAGCGCATGAATCACATTCGCCGCAGGCTTTATCTTCATTTTTGTAGCAAGACCATGATAACCTGAACGGCGCATTGAGAGCAGCACCCTTCTTAATGATCTCACTCTTATTCATATTTATGATAGGCGTTTCAATTTTAATACCGCTTCCGGGTCTAGTGCCAAGCTCTATGGTTTTATTAAATGAATCATAAAACACCTGCCTGCAATCCGGATAGCCGCTGGAATCTTCTTCAACTGCGCCGATGAATATTTTTTTTGCTCCAATAACTTCTGCCCAACTTACTGCTATTGATAGTATGTTCGCATTCCTGAAAGGCACATAAGATGTTGGAATCTCTTTGCTGTTGATATCTGCCATAGAAACTTCAATTTTATCATCTGTTAACGATGAACCGCCGATCTTAGCCAGGTAGCTGATATCAACAACAAGCCTTTGATCAACCTTGTAAAAATCTGCAATATCGTTGAATGCTTTCAGCTCCCGTGATTGTGTCCGCTGTCCATAATTCACATGCAGAAAGGCGAGCTCATGGTCCTTTGATGCAATTGCAGCGGTAACAAGGGAGTCCATCCCGCCACTTACTAGTATGATAGCCTTGTCAAACAATGTTATAAATCGAAAATTTCTAATTGGGGCTAAAGCCCATTGTAAAATCAAAATCGATCCACGACCTAAAGGTCGTGGCAAATCAAATTCACCAAACTATTTTTTTGTATTATCAATTGAAACTATTTTCTCTGAAATAATCACGCCTTTCAATCCGCATTCTCCAATCCGTATTCCGCAATTATATCAAACTCCCCTTGTCTCAGGATGCCATATATACTTATGCATCTGAAGCTGGAAGCGTACTTTCAGCTTATCTTCAAGTATCCAATTAGCGAGCTCAATATTTTCTACCTTATCAAACACCGGGGAAAACAATACCTGTTCGACTTTATTCACAAGATCATATTTGTTCAGAATTTCCTTTGCCCAATCATAATCTTCCCTGCTGCCAATTACGAACTTCACTTCATCGCTGGATTTAAGATATTGGATATTTTCATACCTGTTCTTCTTTTCCATTTTGCTGTAGGGGGTCTTAAGGTCCATAATGACTTTCACTCTTTTATCAACATTTTCAATAGGTAATGAGCCGCCGGTTTCAAGCATAACTTCATATCCAAGATCACACAACTTATTGATAAGTATATGAACATTTTCCTGTACCAAAGGCTCACCGCCGGTGATCTCAACCAGCTTGCAGCCATATGATTTAACCTTATCAATTATCTCATCTATGGATTTATCAACCCCTTCGTAAAATGAGTATTCAGTGTCACAGTAAACGCAGCGGATGTTGCAATAGGTCAGCCTGACAAATACGCATGGCAGACCTGCTTTTGTTGACTCACCCTGGATAGAATGGAAGATCTCATTGATTTTGATCTTGGAATCCCCATGCAAATGGGGATCCACACTTGTATTAGAGTTAATCTTCAATGTTTTTTATCTTTGAATAATAGATCTAAGATCTCAGTTTGGGAAAGCTCTTTACCAAATTCCAATGACAAATCTTTCCATTTTGGATTCGTTTTTTCTATCAATTCTATCTTCCATTTTCTATCCCATTTCTTAAGCTGTTTTTCTCTCTTCATTGCATCTTCCATTTCTAAATGATCTTCATAGTAAACTAATGATGTAACTTTGTATCTCTTTGTGAAGCCATCATATTTGAATTCCTTGTGTTCCCTGATTCGCCTTTTTAGGTCGTCTGTAAATCCGACATATAGTGTTCCGTTTCTTTGGCTGGCCAATATGTAAACAAAATATTTCATGCAATTATTGGTTCCCCGCTTTCGCGGGGACTACTAAGCGCGGGCATTACATCAAAGTTCCTTTCGATAATATACGAGACTTCTCCGCATAGCTGTTCGGACTCTCATAAATCTTTACCGTAAGTTCTTCGAACTTATGATTTTTTATGTCAAGCAGCTTATTAGTTAGCTTATCGAGGAAATCGCTGCAGATATTTTCCACTGTAGAGTGGTAATCAACAACAACTTTTTTCATCTTGTTCTTTGTCAGGAAGCTCAGCACTTTTTTATCGCCATTCCAGCATAAGAAAGCATGGTCATACTTCTCGATTATCGGCTTGACTATCTTATTCAGATCGAAAAAGTCGATGATCATTCCGTTTTTATCAAGCCGGCCGGTAATTTCAACGAACATAGTGTATGAATGTCCGTGAATATTTTTACACAGCCCTTTATGAAATGGCAGCCTATGCCCCATTTCCCAGCGGTATTGCTTTGAGATTTTCATATTTCAGCAAAGTTAACTAAATTTGCAAGTAATTTAAAGGAAAGAAAGCCTTGTACGAGATATTACCTGTTGAAACTCCCGAAATGATAGCCGAAATACGCCGCCTATTTCTGGAGTATGAAACATGGCTCAATGTTGATCTATGTTTCCAGGGATTTGAAGAGGAAGTAAACTCCCTCCCCGGCAAATACTCACCTCCAGATGGCAGGTTATATATTGTGAAGCAGGACGGCAGTTATAAGGGATGTATTGCGCTTCGAAAGATAGAAGACGGGATTTGCGAGATGAAACGGCTGTATCTCAACGAATCAGCTCGCGGGAAAGGAATTGGAAACAAGCTGATAAAGATGATTATCCAGGATGCTATGGATATCGGTTATAACACCATGAGGCTGGATACGATCAAAGAAAAGATGCCGAAGGCAGTAAGTTTGTATGAATCACATGGATTTCGCGAGATAGAGCCTTATTACAACAATCCGAATCCGCATACGCTGTTTATGGAGCTTCAAATAGATGTAATGTAAATACATGATGAAATTCTGCTTTTGACCCTCACCCCCTGCCCCCTCTCCCAAAGGGAGAGGGGTGATAAGAAAAGGACATGGGTTTCTACCTTATTTTGAACAGTTATGCAATTGGAATTGTTTACCACCCTATTTTGTTATATTTTTGCAGGCAGTACATAAATGTTCTTTGAGATTTTGGGGATGAATTTGGTTTCGACGGGAATTTAGATGTTTAAGACCGCATTCCGTGTTCTCAGCAAAAACGTTAAAAAAGCTGAAAGTCAAATATAAACGACAACTATAATTACGCTTTAGCTGCTTAATAAATAAGCCGCTCGTCTTTTACCACCTCCACCGCTCATTTGGAAGGTAAAAAGACGCCAAACTTTTGAGCTGGCCGCAAGGTTTACTTGAGCCAAACGGTAAGATAATATCAAGTGTAGGTTCTGTGCCGCTATGTTTGCGATGCTGTACAGCGCTGAATTCTAAACGCGGACTATGAATGTAGGCGTCTTAATGGTCTGGTTTTCGGACCCGGGTTCGACTCCCGGCATCTCCACAAGCTTTAAAAAAACCGGCTTTGTTATGGCCGGCTTTTTTATATCCTTTTGTTAATATTAATAAAATTGAGTCAATATGAAATTCGATCTGAGCAAGTCACTTGAGATTTTGTCTAATACTCCTTCCGTATTGGAATCACTGTTACATGGATTAAGCAATGAATGGCTGTATTCAAACGAGGGACCCGATACCTGGAGTCCGTTTGATATTGTAGGTCATTTGGTTCATGCTGAGCTTACGGACTGGATGGAGAGAATGGATATTATTCTAAACAAAGAGGATAAACATTTTAAGCCGTTTGATAGATTCGCACAATTCACCGAAAGCAAAGATAAATCGATCAGCGAACTTCTGGCAGAATTCAGAACCCTGCGTGAAAAGAATATAAAAAATCTGAAAGATCTGAATATAACAGAAGAAAAGTTCGATGAACTTGGAATTCATCCTGTTTTTGGTGAGGTTACTTTAAGGGAATTGCTTTCAACATGGGTTGTACATGATTTGAATCATATAGCACAGATCACCCGCGTGATGGCCAAACAGTATAAGGATGAAACAGGTCCATGGGTGGAGTTTCTACCTATATTGAGCAAATAGTTGCTTCATAAGGATAATACAGATTATGCAAAATGAAAAAGGGCTCTGTTGGGAGCCCTTTTCAACAACAAATAACTTATACTCTACTTCTTGCCCTTATTCTTCAATACTGTAGTTTGTTTAACTATAACAGCATCTTCTTCGCCTTCTTTTTTGCCCTTCTTTGTAATATAATACTGCTCGATTATTGAAAGCAGGTTAAACATGAAGTAATACAGGTTAAGTCCAGCTGGCAAAGTTGTGAACAGGAACGTAAGCATGATAGGCATGATATAAACCATAGCCATCTGCTTCGGATCTTTAACGGTCATTTTCTGCTGAATGAACATAGTTACACCCATTAGCAAAGCCAGGCCGGAAAAGTAATCAACCCCGAACAAAGGAATGGTAAATGGCAGCTTCAATATGACATCCGGAACTGCGAGGTCATGGATCCACAATCCGAAATATGCCTGGCGCAGTTCGATAGTAGAACTGAATACACCAAACAGCGCATATAGTATCGGCAGCTGAAGCAGCATCGGCAAACATCCGCCGGCGGGATTTATCTTTTCATCCTTATACATCTTCATCAGCATTTGCTGCTGTTTCTGCGGATCATCTTTGTATTTTTCCTTAAGCGCGTTCATCTTAGGCTGCAGCTCACCCATTTTTTTCATGGATTTCATCTGGTAACGCGTGAACGGTGTAAGTACAACCTTCATTACTATTGAGAAGATTATAATTACAATTCCCCAGTTCGAAATGAACTTATGCAGGAATAAAAAGAACGGTAATATCGCATACTGGGCAATTGGCCTAACAAGGAAATCAAGCGAGAACCTCATTGTTGATTGGAGGTTCATATCGTAGCCTTTCAGAATCTCGTAATCAACCGGCCCTAAATATATATTAAACTTATTTCTTTCGGATTTATCATTCTTCACAGCCATTTTAAGGGCTATAGAATAGTCCTTTTCGTGACCTTTATCCGGCAGATCGTAATAATTTCCGGTTATAAACGAACCATCGGCTTTTTTGCCAACAGGGATCAAAAACACTGTGAAATATTTTATCCTGGAGCTTACCCAGCTGGTCTGCCCGTTAAGATCGCTTTTTATGGGCTCATCTTTTGAAGTAACATCAAGCACTTCAAGCTCATCGCCCATTTCAGCAAAAGCATGGGCATGTCCGCCTTCACCATCACTTCTGTACTCGGTAAGTTTGAGAGAATTTTCCCATGCAAGCTGGTATTCGAAATTTGATATATACTTGCCTGAATTTTCCAGCCCTACTTCAACTCCGAACATGTACGAATCATTTTTGAATGTAAAGGTTTTGGTAATTTTCGCGCCATTTGAATCGATAGGCAATTCATAAACTATCTTATACTCTTCATTGCCGCGGACATTTATTTTATCCCATGCTTTGTAGCTTGAATTAAAATACAGATGCTTGGTATTGATCAGCTTACCTTCGGTGGAATTAAAAAGGATATTCAGCTCGCCGCCTTTTTGAAGCTGGAGAAGCTGAACGGGATAACCATCCCATGTTTTAAATCCTTTCACTTCAAACTTGATAAGTGAACCGCCCTTTGTAGAAAACTCGGCGTAGTATTTATCGGTTTCCACAATTGCGATTTTATCTTCGCCTGTTTCAAACTTGCCAAAGAGCGCCCCGTTCTTTTCCGATACAGGAACGGTTTTTTGTGTTGTATCCTGGACCGTCAGTTTCTTTACAGTATCAACCGGCGGCTGTTCAGTTTTTTTGACAGAATCCTTCGGCAATTGCTGTTCGGTCTTTTTCTCATCCTGTTTAGGCGGCGTATTTTTGTTCTGGAAATACAGCCAGCCCATCAGTATTATTCCGATGAGTACAAAGCCAACTATTGTGTTTCTATCCATTATGTATTTACAATTTTCTTTTTCAATTTCTTTTCAGGCACCGGGTCAAACCCGCCTTCGAAGAAGGGATTACATTTAAGTATTCTGACGGATGAGAGGTAAAAACCTTTGAACAACCCGTGTTTTTCAAGTGCTTCAATAGCATACTGTGAACATGTAGGGTAAAATCTGCATGATGGCGGTAGAAGCGGTGAAATGAACATCTTGTATAGCTTCACCAGGCCGATCAAAAGATATTTTGGATTCAGGTATTTCAACCGACCGGATCCTTTGAATTCTTGTAACTATCCAGCTTTTCCGTAATCCGCTTTAGCATTACCGGCATGGCTTTATCCAGACTTCTGAAATCTACTTCACTGTGCTTCCTGTAAGCGTTTGTTGAAAGGGAAAACAGTATCCTTAATTTCACACCGCGATTAGTTGCCTCTTCGAGGATTCCCAGCTTATGCTGCCTGTATGTTTCCTTCATCAGCCGCCTTAAGCGGTTGCGTGCAGTGGATTTTTTAATTTTTTTTTTGACAATAAAAAACCGACTTTAACAGGAAAGTCGGTCTTAATATCTGAATAATTCAAAAAAGCATTCAAGATACCTGATTCTATCCTTAAAGAGTCATTAAGCACTTCATCAAATACACCAAATCCCCTAACAATTTCATCACGGCCTAATGTATAAATCTTATTCACAGCTTTAAGAATTTATCTTGTAAACTTTGTTTCATCGCTCACTGAAAGCTTCTTTCTGCCTTTAGCTCTGCGCCTTGAAAGAACAGTTCTACCGTTCTTGGTAGCCATTCTTTCCCTGAAACCGTGCTTATTCTTCCTTTTTGTATTACTTGGTTGGAAAGTTCTTTTCACAAATACTCCTGCTGGCCTTTAAATGGCCTTATTTATCTTGTTTTCTAAATTTGCTTAATAATAAAACGCTAAAATAACCAAAAATTTCAATAGTTTCAAGGTTAAGAATAAGCCAATTTATAAGGGAAAAGTATCGCTTCCCGTGACACAAAAATTCTATTTTATGATGATTTTTCCATCTTCTTCAATTTCAACACGAGATTCCGGGAAATCTTTCTTGCTCACTTCTCTCATCAGCTCAACCGCTGAGAAGCTGTCATCGTAAACAGGGAATCCCCTTCTCACCTGCTTAAATGGAAATATTCTTCCCATTTTGAAGTCACCCTTTTTATCGATGTAGAGTTTTAAAATCGGAGCCAGTCCAAGATTTCCGCTCAAGCCAAATTTGCCATATGTGCAGAAATTACCCAGACTGTATGCAATGAACTTGCCTTTGTAAAGTTCAACTCCGCGCGGTACGTGAGGTCCGTGCCCGAAAACAATATCCGCACCGGCATCAATAACCGCATGAGAAAACTCATATACATCTCCCCTGTTCTCTCCGAGATACAACTCATTTCTTCGGGGTACCCTTGTAGCACCGGAGCCTTCAGCTCCGCCATGAAATGCAATGATGACTATGTTACATTGCTGTTTAAGCTCTTTAACTATCCTTGCTGCATTTTTGAGATCATGAATGCTGACTGTGCCGTTATTTGGTGCGAATCCAACCAGGCCAAACTTAACGCCGTCTTTTTCGAAAACTGCTGTGGAGCAGCTTAAGTGTCCGGCGAATTTCAACCCGTATTCCTTTAGAGTGCTTTGTGTTGACTTCCTGCCGATATCGCCCATATCTCCGCTATGGTTGTTGGCTAGATTCATCATGTCGAATCCTGCATCTTTAACATAACCGGCATAATGCTCCGGCATACGGAATGCTACACAGTTTGAAGGATCGCCGCATTGTTTTGGAGTGCCGCCCTTATCAAGCAATGTGCCTTCAAGGTTGCCAATGGTTACATCACCCGAACTTAATATCTCAGCAGGGTCATTTAGTATATCTTTGCCGTCGTTGGGAGGAAGAGAAGATTCAGAAGGATAATTGGTACCGAGCATCATATCACCAACCATTACCACAGAGTAAAGGCTATCGGGATCCTTTACTTCCTTCTCATTATCTTTAACTTTTTCCTTTTCATTTTTAAGGGAATTTTTATCATCAGTTTTATTATCGTTCTTACCGCAGCCAATTGCCAGCAAAGAAAAAATCACAACGAGCAGTAAGGCATCCGTATTTTTTTGAAAGGAAAGATTCAATTAATTCTTTGCCTTTTTTAGATTCTTAGCAGGCACTTTTTCCTTTTCCTGAAATGTTGTTGGTTTCCGATAGTAAAGAAATAATCCAATTCCGATAAGTATGATCGAGATCAACTGTGCTTCTGAGAGTCCGAGCATATAACGCGGATTCAACCTTATGAACTCAACAAGCAGCCTTGCAGCACCGGCGAGAATGAGGTATAAACCGAATAGCTTCCCATCACCTTTAAATATTGTTCTTTTCCTCCAGAGGAACCAGAATATCAAAACGCCGAAAACAAGCTCATACATTGGTGTTGGGTGGCAAAGTGTATTATCAGGTACTACCCCGCCGAACTTTGCCGCAAGATCTGTTCCGCGGAAAGCAATTGAAGGCGGCAATGTACCATTGGAATAATCTGTTCCCCAGGGAACCCATGACATGAATTCCGATACAGGCAGGCCATAATCACCGTCACCGGATAAATGGCAGCCTATTCTTGCTATACCATATCCAATAGCAAGCGAAGGCGCTGCCGCGTCGCACACCCTCAAAAAAGGAATTTTTTTGGCACGGGTGTAGAGATAGATCATCGCGGTTGCAAGTATCAAGCCGCCGTAAAATGTCAGCCCGGCAGGAGAAAACAAACCATCAGTAGAGAACATTTTAGATGCCGGCATGGAGGAAATTGCTTTCCATTCTTCAATAACATAAAGCAGCTTAGAGCCTATGACACCGCCCACAAGCGCAATAAATGTAATGTTAATGGCTGCATTTTCATCCAGCTTTTTTCTTTTGAACTCTCTTTGCATCAGCCAGCTTGCTACAATAAAACATATACCAAGCATCAGTCCATAGCTGTAAACGGGTACCGGACCTATATCAAATAATTTAGGAATCATTTTGGCTCTTAATTTCTATAAAACTCTTCTTGGATACATGTGAAACCTTAACTGGTTCTAACTTTGAACGTTGAATAAACAGTTTAAACTTGCTCTTGTCGGAATCTTTTTTATCAACAATTATGCAATACTCTGTGTTTTTAAAATCATACAGCCTGTACTCCGTACCGGCTGTGCCTGATCTGGAAAGATCACCAATGGGCGCTGAAAAGCCGAGAATATTGAAGAATAAGTTATTATCCTCCTGGCGGAAATCCATTTTTAATATATACTGGAATGTCAGGAATTCTTTTGTAGTTTCAAATCTGAATGAGATGTAGTCCTTTTTCTTAAGCTCGTCGTGTGCTTTGGAAATATAAAGAAGGTATTCGAATTTTTTTGGCGGTGCTTTTACTTTTTTAGTTCTCATCTATACTGCTCTTTCCATAATTTTATCAAACGGTACTTCTTCCTGTGCGCTGTTTGCCATATTCTTAAGCATAACAGTACCTTTTTTCAATTCGTCTTCGCCAAGAATACATACATACTTCGCTCCAAGTCTGTTGGCTTCCCGCATTTGCGCTTTGAAGCTTCTATCCAGCAGATCGCACTCACAAGCCACATTAGCCTTCCTGAGTGCTATCATAAGCTCATAAGCTTTGGTACGGGCTTCTTCGCCAAACGAAGCAAAGAATATAAACGGAACAGCCTGCTCGCCGAAAGTAAATCCGTTAGCTTCAGCTACCATAATAACGCGTTCTATCCCGCTGCCAAATCCGATACCTGGTGTCGGCTTTCCGCCAAGCTGTTCTACTAGTCCGTCATACCTTCCGCCGCCGCCAATTGCATCCTGCGCGCCAAGCGATTCTGAAAGGAATTCGAATGTTGTATCGGAATAATAATCCAGTCCCCTAACGACCCTGTAATCAACTTCAAAATCTACGCCAAGCCTTGCGAGCTCATTTAACACATTGTCAAATCTTTCCCTGGATTCAGCGGTAAGGCTATCCAAAATCTTCGGTGCGTTATCGGTAATTGCTTTATCAGCAGGATTTTTTGAATCAAGCACCCGCAACGTATTTGTATCAATTCTTTTTTTGCTTTCTTCTGAAAGTCCCTCAATATGTGAATTCAGGTACTCTTTAAGAGTATTGATGTAGTTCTTTCGTTCTTCCGGCTTGCCGATCGAATTGATCTTCAGCCTGAAGTTCATTATACCAAGCCTGTTGAATACTTCTTTCGCAAGCAGGATGACCTCAACATCTGCAAGATAGCTAGAGCTGCCTATAATCTCCGCGCCGAATTGTGTGTGCTCTCTGTATCTGCCTGCCTGCGGCTTTTCATAGCGGAACATATTGGTGATGTAATACATTTTGTGAATCGGATTTACACCGCCAAGCCCGTTTTCAAGGTATGAACGCATTACAGATGCCGTGCCTTCAGGGCGGAGAGTGAGCGAGTCGCCGTTCTTATCAAGGAAGGTGTACATTTCCTTTCCAACTATATCGGTTTCCGTGCCTACACCCCTCTTGAAAAGCTCAGTGTATTCAAATGTTGGAACACGGATCTCGCCGAAATTGTAAAGTGACATTACTTCTTGGATGGTTTTTTCCACATAATGCCACTTCCATGTATCTTTGGGAAGTATATCTTTGGTACCTTTAGGCTTCTGAAATTTCATCAATTAACTTAAATATTCCCGTAATATAATTTTCGTAAAGGGCAAAATCTATGAAAATATGTATATGGCAGAGATTAGGTTAAAAGGGTGCTGTGGAATCCCCCTCCCCTTTTGATTATTTGAGGTAAATTTGATTATGTTTAATATTAATTTTAAAACCTTAACTTTGTAATAATAAAAACATTAATATGATAAAAGCAGTAGTTTTTGATCTTGATAACACGTTAATCGACTTTATGCGGATGAAAAACACCGCAGTTGAAGCCGCTACCAAGGCTATGATAGATGCCGGGCTGGACTTTCCGTATAATGAGATACGCAGCAAAATTGATGAGATCTACAAAGATAAGGGAATTGAGTACCAGCAAGTGTTCGACCAATTGCTGAATCATTTCATCGGCAGAATGGATTATAAGATACTTTCCGCGGGTGTAGTTGCATACCGCACGGCACGCGAAGCGGAACTGAACACTTATCCACAGGTAATACCAACATTAATAAAGCTCATAAAAATGGGAATAAGGCTCGGGGTAGTTTCCGATGCGCCGAGTAAAGAGGCATGGCTCAGGCTTACGTATATCGGGCTGCACCACATGTTCGATGGGATCGTTACATACGATGATTCACGCGAACGCAAGCCCTCCCCTGTTCCGTTTAATCTCATCCTGGATAAGCTGGATGTAAAGGCTGAGTTCGCGCTTATGGTAGGCGACTGGGCAGAGCGCGACGTGGTTGGCGCGAAAAGTGTGGGAATGAAGACTGCATTCGCACGCTACGGCGATACGTTTGATACTAAGGTGCATGGCGCGGATTATGAGATAAACTCTGTAGCCGAGCTGGTGGATATAGTGAAGAAAGAGAATGGAATGAGCATACAAGCGTAGGCAGGTATCTAAAAGAGTAGATGTGCGAATCCTCACTGGTGAGTCTGGGCAAAAATCGAAAGCAGAGCTCCCACGCTAAAGGGTGAGTTAAAAATTATTTTATAAATTATTAACAGAGATTCCCGCCTTCGCCTGCAAGGTGCAGGCAAGCGGGAATTATTATTCAATATGATAAAAGGCGTAGGAATAGACATAATCGAAGTAGCGCGTATTAAGGGAATTATGGAAAAATACGGCGACAAGTTCTTTAAGCGGATTCTTACAGATAATGAAATAGCATATTGCAAGAAGTTCAGTGATTCTGAGCTGCACTTTGCGGGCAGATTCGCTAGCAAGGAAGCCTACAGCAAGGCAATTGGAACGGGAATATCGAAGGATTTCGGGTGGAAAGATATTGAGATATTGAATGATGAAAGGGGTAAGCCGTATATAAATCACGTGAAGGATAGCGAATACTCAAAGCTGAAGTTTCATATCAGCATTTCTCATACTAAGGAGTATGGCAGTGCGGTTGTGGTGTGCGAAGAATAATCTTTTCCCCGCGAAGGCGGGGAACTCTATTTTAGATATACCGTATAACTACTTCATACTAATATATACATATTTCTCTCACCTTAAAAAAACCGAAGTCATCACATGAAGGTTCAATCTATACTTGAGTTACCCGCCTTCGCGGGTAAAACTTTCTTACACATCCAGCGGCCTTGCGACCATAATACCGGTCTTTTTGCTATCGCTTGCCACGTAATCCTGCAGCTCTTCCGGCGAGATTATCACTTTTTTGCTCTTGCTTGATGCATGCATAAAGTAAGTACCGCCGCCTTCTTTATAAACATATCCGGTGTGTGTTACATCAAGTCCGCCTATGCTTGTAGTAGTAGCAATAATATCACCGCTCTGCATGAGATCATAAGAGGCTGATATTTTATTGGTCGGAATGTAGTAATAGTACCTGGAGTTTATCGCTTCCTCTGCCGCTTTTACGCCATCAAGCTCTGAACTGCTTGAAAGCTGTTTGTATGACTTTGTATGAGTTGACATGAAATCTATCTTCTTGTTATACTCAACGCCGCCGATATCAGCGGTAATATTCTTAACTATGCCTTTATTCTCGTTATCAGTTATCCAGTCACAGAAATAGTGCAGGCGGCTTGAATATCCGTCTAAAACGCCATCCCTGTACCTGATCCTCTTAAGTTCAGCCTTATAATCATCAAATGATGTTTTGCCAAGCTTTACGCAGCGTGCGAAAGTGAGGCAATTCTCAACAAATGTCACGCAATCGAGTCCGGTTAGATTAACAACCAATCCCTCGCTCATGCTTTTATCAAGAGTGCCGGCAACATAATCGGTATCCAAAAACGACTTCCCTACTTCAACTACGGCATCGCCGATGCTCATGGACTTCGTACCTTCATCAACCAGAAGCTTAAATTTCTTCTTGCATAAAACCTCATCATAATCATCGAACAGTCTCATAGAACCTGATTTAATGGTTGAAGGCACTGCGCTTAAAAATATAGCGCTTAAAGCTGAAGTCTTAATGAAATTTCTGCGTGATATTTTAGACATATATAAATTTCTTTTTAGTTAAAACGGTGAATCAGTTGGCGCGTAATATGATGGCTCCATATCCTTTGCACGGTTCTCAAACTTAGCATAGTTATGGATGAACGTCAGCTTAGCTTCACCAATCGGACCGTTACGCTGCTTGCCCACGATCACTTCGGCAAGTCCCGCCACTTCGTGGAATTTGGGATCATCCTTGCTAATGAATACTTCCGGCCGGTTGATAAATATTACCACGTCAGCATCCTGCTCAATAGCGCCGGATTCCCTAAGATCTGAAAGCTGGGGACGTTTTTCCTTACCAGCGCGCTCTTCCACCTTACGGCTTAACTGGGATAACGCAACCACCGGTATATCCAGTTCCTTAGCCAATTGTTTCAATCCGCGCGTTATGTATGCGATTTCAAGGTGTCTATCCAGATTCCCCTTGTTCGAAACTTCCATTAGCTGGAGATAATCAACCATAACCATATCAATATTCTGCAGCGCCTTCATTCTGCGTGCTTTTGAGCGCAGCTCAAGCAAACTCAGGGGTGATGAATCATCAATAATGATATTGATCTTGCTTCCCATGAGCCTTGGGGTCTGTTTAGCAATTTTAGCCCAATCTGATTCCGGCAGCCTGCCTGTTTTAAGCTTTGAGATATCCACCCTGGACTCAAGGCAAATAAACCTCAATGCAAGCTCACGGTTGCTCATTTCAATTGAGAATATGCCGATATTTTTATCATGGTCAACAGCCGCATTCCTCGCAAAGTTCAGCGCAAGTGCGGTTTTACCGTGTGATGGACGGCCAGCAATAATTATAAGCTCTGATTTCTGGAATCCGCCTGTGAGCGCATCGAGCTCATCATACCCGGTTGGAACGCCGAATACCGATGCACCCTTCTCGTGGCGTTCGTGAATGGATTCCACATATTCCATAGTGAGGCGAACCTCGTCTTTGATATGTGTATAATTTTTCTTCTGAAGGTAATTGGTTACTTCGAGTATCTCCTGCTGCGCTTTATCAAGCAGGCTTTCAGTATTGATTGTTGGATCGTAACACTGCTCATTTAGTGAATAAGTGAGCAGTATCATGTCCCTCTTTATCCAATTCTCAAGAATCTTATTCGCCGAAAAAATGATACTTTCCTGCGAGGAAAATGCAGTAGATAACTCGGCAAGATACAACGGACCGCCGACAGCTTCCAGCTCGCCGCTTGATTTCAGCTCCTCAGTAAGCGTTATAAGGTCAACAGGCTCATTTCTATCTCTTAAATCACTGATCGCTCTGAAAATGATCCCGTTTGCAGCAACATAAAAGTGCTTAGGCTTCAGAATAGTTGTAACAGCATCTATCAGTGAGTTATCGATGATCATGCCGCCTATTATGTTCATTTCCAGCTCACGGCTGTGAGGAGGAACCTTTCCTCCGTACAGAACTTCATCCGAAACGGACTGCTGGTCTCCATAATTATTTTTCTTCTGTCTTGCCAATTTTTTACCTGTAAAATATCTCTATAAAATAACTAAATATCATCTGATTGTGCTTCAAGTTTTTTGCCGGTTATATCTTCATACATGGCTTTGAACTGCAGCATATCTTCCCATGTGGGGCGCTTCCAGTTCGGGTTTCTAAGAAGCGCGGCAGGATGGAACGTAACTCTCACCTTCCAGCCCTTGTAATCATGTGTTTTGCCCCTCAGCTTGTTGAGCGGATCCTTGGTTTTCAGCAGTGATTCCGCTGCAACCTTGCCGACCAGCAAAATAAGCTTAGGGTTTATTAATTTCAACTGCTTGTCAAGGTATGGCCTGCAGGCATCAACTTCTTCAGGCAGCGGATTGCGATTTCCCGGCGGGCGGCTTTTGAGTATGTTTAAAATATACACTTCTTCACGCTTGAATCCGGTTGCAGCAAGTATTTTATTCAAAAGCTGCCCCGCCCTGCCAACAAATGGCTCGCCCTGAATATCCTCATCTGCTCCGGGAGCTTCACCAATTACAACCACATCCGCTTTCGGGTCACCCACTCCAAAAACAAAATTGGTACGTGTTTTCCAAAGTTCACACTTTTTGCAGTCTTTGATCTTGTTGTTCAGCTCTTCCAGCGTTTCAACAAACTCCCAATCCTCACGCTTAACTTCGACATTTCCGAAGAAATCCTCAGCGGCAACTGACCCGTTATCTTTATTCTTAGGTTCAGGGTTCTTTGGTTCCGGATTCTTTTGTTCAGGTTTCTTGATGCTTTTGGGCTTTGTATCTTCGGCTGATTGAACTGGCTGGAATTCCGTTTCAAGTTCCGCAGTAGGAACCTGCGGCTCTATCGGAATGAAATCTTTGTCAAGATACAGCCTGCCGCCGTAGAACTTATCAAAATTCTTAACAAACTTTTCAGTTTGTTCAATAACATCATTCAGTCTGTCATTACTCATAATCCGAGCATGTTATTAATAATAACATTCGCAGCATCAAACTTCGACATTCTAGCGAAAGAGGAAATTTTCATTGCGCTATTTATGATGGTAATCACATTTGTATCGGTTCCAAATCCGGCACCTTCAACCCTGGGATTATTCACTACGATCATATCGAGATTTTTTTTAACGATCTTATCCTTAGCATATTCAATCTCATTTGTTGATTCAAGCGCGAAACCGACAAGCTTAAAGTCTTTTTTATTTATCCCAAGGTATTCAAGTATATCTGTTGTCCGTTCAGTTTCGATAGAGAGTGCTTCTGTTTCTGATTTTTTTATCTTGCCTTCATAAACAGATTTAGGCTTATAATCTGCAACTGCCGCAGACATTATAACAAAATCATTACCTGCTACATTGGCTTTTACAGCTTCGAACATTTCGCCCGCGGTAGTAACATCAACCCTCGTAACATTTCTGGGTGTTTTAAGCGCTACCGGCCCTGAGATCAAAATAACCTCAGCGCCTCTCAGCGAAGCTGCGTGTGCAAGGCTGAATCCCATTTTACCGCTTGAATAATTACCAATGTATCTTACTTCATCAATTGGCTCATAAGTAGGACCCGCAGTGATCAGAACTTTTTTTCCTTCAAGGTCGCGTTTGCTCCCATTAAGTAATTCAGCAGTATAATTAAAAATTGTCTGTGTTTCCGGCATTCTGCCAATACCATTCAAGCCGCTTGCAAGCTCTCCTGTTTCGGGCTCAATGACCCAATAGCCAAATTCCTTAAGCTTGGCAACATTTGAAGCTGTTACCTCGTTAAGGTACATGTCTTCATCCATAGCCGGTGAAACAACTACAGGGCAACGCGCGGAAAGAACAGTTGCAGTAAGGAAGTTATCGCTGATGCCATTCACCATTTTTGAAATAGTGTTGGCTGTAGCGGGGGCAATAACAAAGATATCCGCCCAAAGCCCGGTGTATACATGCCATGTTTTGGTTTCCACAGTTGGAGATTTACCCGGGTCAACTTCGGGAAACATATTTACCATTACTTCATTGCCTGATAATGCGGAAAGGGTTACGGGTGATACAAAATTAATGGCAGAAGGAGTCATAACAACTCTCACTTCTGCCCCATTTTTTTTGAATAATCTTACAAGTTCACAGCATTTATAAGCAGCTATGCCACCGGTTATACCAAGTAATATTTTCTTCCCTTTTAATGACATAACTAGTAATTACATAACACGCTTTTCCGGTTTTGTGAACTGATCTCAACTTTAACGGCTTAGTCTTCCGGGTTTTCGTTCCTAACGCGGAATTCAAGCTGGTCATCAAGAAGCTCTTCAAGGCCTCTTTCGGTGGGTTTAGTTCTTACTTCGAACTCAACACTGATATTCATTTTATCTTTACTTACTACAGAGTCATCGCTGTCATCATCAATTTTGATAAGCGGTTCAACCCTGGTATTATATTCCAATTTCTGCTCATCATTTATTTGCCTGGCGCGTTTTGCAGCCACTACAACAGCTTCGTAAATATTGCCGGCTTTGGATTCAACTTCTTCTATTTCTAGCGGTGTTATTGACATTTTTGACTTCCTTTTATTCTGCCCGTGAGCAGATTATGATTTATACTTTTCTGCAACTTCTACTTTTCTGCTATTTGTACTTCTCTAATATTTCTTCAGCCTGTTTAACAGCGTGGTCAAGACCCTTGCTGTTATCAACAAAAAACTGAAACGAGGATTTCTGTTCAACTTCGAGTTTTATCCTTGAAGCGCGTTTTTCTATTTCTGCATCGGTTTCAGTGTTCCTGTTCTTAAGCCTTTTCATCAGCTCATCTTCAGGTACATCAATAAATATCATAACGGCTTCGGGATACATTTTTTTAATGCTCAGTGCTCCTTTTACATCAACATCAAATACCAGGTGCCTGCTTCCGGTAAGATACGGCTCTATTTCCTTTTTCAGTGTACCGTAATAGTTGCCGTGTACTTCTTCAAACTCAACGAATTCGTTATCAGCTTTAAGCTTTTCGAATTCTTCGAGCGAGATGTAATGATAATCTTTGCCTTCAGTTTCTGCCGGCCTTTTTTTGCGGGTAGTAGCCGAAACAGAAAAAGCCAGTTCCGGATGAGTTTTGAATAATTCCCTGATTATTGTTGTTTTACCAGCCCCACTTGGGGCGCTTATCACAAAGAGCATATCAGCTTAATTTTGAATATCGCTATTTTTTTCGTTTTTAAAAAGGTTAAAAATTACTCAATATTTTTGAACTATGTACGCGTCAACAATATCTTTATTTCCCAATTTTGTTTCTCCCCTCACCCCCCAGCCCCTCTCCCAAGAGGAGAGGGGAGAAAAACCCTAAGATTTGCTCATCCCCCTCTCCTTTCAGGAGAGGGGGTCAGGGGGTGAGGTCAAGCATGCTGTAATTTAAGACAATATCTCTCTTCTAATGAGGTTTTTACAGATTAAATTACTGTCTTGTACTATGATTTTTGAACATTACTCAATATTTTGAAGCTGTTCCTTGATCTTTTCGAGCTCTTCTTTCATTTCAACCACATGCTGCGAAATGTTGGAACTGTTTGATTTTGAAGCAATCGTATTTATCTCGCGGTTAATTTCCTGCACGAGGAAATTAAGCCTGCGGCCTGATAGCTCTTTCTGCTTCACATTATTTCTGAAGTAATCAAGGTGTGAGTTAGCGCGGGTTATCTCTTCAGTGATATCGAGCCTGTCGCTGATCATAATAAGCTCATACTCAAGCCTGTTGTTATCAGCCTGTATGTTCGCATCCTTGAGCAGGTTGTTAACTTTTTCAAGCATTCTTGATTTTGTTTCACCCACATTTTTGGCGGAGAACTTCTCTACTGCTGAAAGCTTCTTTTCGATAGAGGTTAATCTGGCGAGTATATCTTTTTCAAGTGTTTTGCCTTCTTTAGCTTTCATTACAACCAGATCAGCTACCGCCGTAATAAAAGTCTTTTTCACTTCAGGCCAGAATTCGGAAAGTTCTTCGGATGTATCACCTTTGAATATCTCTGAGAATTTCAGGATATGATCAAGCCCGATCTCTTCTTTGATACCGGTAGTTTTTTTTATGCCAGTGAGCAGTTTGTAGTAATCCTTTACAGCCTCGGGTTTAACCTGCAGACTTACTTCGGATTCACTGCTTCTTTCGATAATAAGCTGTGCTGATATCTTGCCGCGGCTTACTTTCTGAGCAATCAGCTCTTTAATTTCTGATTCCTTATCGCTGAATGCCATCGGCATTCTGCATGATACTTCAAGGAACTTACTGTTAACACTTCTCAGCTCTACGCTGAACTTCATTTTTTTCAGGTTTCTGGATGCTTTTCCGAAACCCGTCATACTTATAATCATGCTATTGTTATTAAGCTTCTTTTTTAATTAATTTCTTTTTTTGCTTTGGGGTGATCTTTGCCTGCTGGTTAAAGAGGCTTACCGGCTGCTGCATGTAGTGTTTCATAAGATCATTCTTCACGTAATGGAACGCCTCATCAACTGTATCGGCAATAAGGAACAGTTTAAGATCTTCCTTATCAATAAGCCTTTTATTTGCGAGCTCTTCAAAATTTATCACTTTTTCCCAGAACTTCTTATCATAAACTACGATTGGCATCTTTTTCCTGATCTTCTTGGTCTGTATTAGAGTAAGCAGCTCAAAAAGCTCGTCCATAGTTCCGAATCCACCAGGCATTATGATAAGTGCTTTTGCGAGGTATGCGAACCAGAACTTGCGCATAAAGAAGTAGTGAAACTCAAAATTAAGCGCGGGTGTGATGTATGGATTAGGGTTCTGCTCAAACGGCAGACTGATGTTGAGTCCGATAGATTTACCGCCGGCCTTCTTCGCTCCCCTGTTGGATGCTTCCATAATACCGGGTCCACCACCTGAACATACAACAAACCTGTTGCCTGGCACTTGTTTTATTGACCACTCCGTTATAAGCCGAGATAGCTCAACTGTATCTTCGTAGTAACGTGACATTTCCAGATCGATCTGTGCATCCATCAAGCGGTCTTTCGAAGGGTTCTTCATTTTTTTGAGTTCCCTAAGATTCTTATTGGCCGCGGCTTTAGGCAGAAGCCTTGCCGAACCGTAGAATACAACTGTATCCCTGACGTTTTCTTTACGGAACCTGTACTGCGGCTCCATATATTCAGCTACTATTCTGAGTGATCTTGCCGCGGGACTCTTCAGGAATTTTTCATCACTGTATGCTTTTGGAGCTTTTTGTAATGCCATAAAATTTTTTTTAATTATTTAATAATCTTCCGCCATCAATGGGGATAACATGCCCGGTGAGATAGCTGCATTGTAATATAAACTCGACCGCCGAAACAATATCTGCGGGTGAACCGTATTTATGAAGCGGGATCTTTTTCACGTCGATCTTTGCAGGGGTACCTTTTTCTTCACCATCGATAATTATGGTGCCGGGGGCTATTGCGTTCACGCGGATCTTCGGCGCAAGGCTTCGTGCCAGAAGATAAGTGAGTTTAACCAATCCCGTTTTTGAAACACTGTAAGGTATAAATCCGCTCCAGTTCTGAAGTCCGCCCAGAGAAGCTATATTTATCACAACCGGCTCTTTTGCTTTTTTGAGATACTTAACGGAAGCCTGTGTTACAAATAAAGGCGCCCTAAGGTTGACCGCAATTGTACTATCAAAAAGCTCAGGAGTGATGCTTTGAAATTCTACTTGTTTTATCACACCGGAATTATTCACAACAACATCGAATTTTTTAAAATCTTTACCGGCCTTATCGATTGTAGTACTGATCTTTTTGACATCTTTAAGATCGCACTTATAGAACTTGTATTTTATTCCGAAGGCAGATAGTATTGCTCCGGTTTTCTTTAGTTCAGCCGGAGAGCTCGAGTTGTAAATAATTGCGAGGTCATATCCGGTAGAAGCAAGATAAATGGCAATTTGCCTTCCTAATCTTCTGACTCCCCCGGTAACAAGAGCAACTTTGTTCATTTACTGGCATTAATTATGATTGTTGCATTAATTTTAAAGCCAAACATTCCGTAGTCATCAACCGGAACTTTGGCTTCGAAATTTTTGAATCTGAAAGCTCACTCAAAATCAAATTTTGATCCCGCAAGCGGGATTTCGCCTTCGGCTCAACATTTGACAATTCAATTGCTATCCTGTCTTCTTAAGGCTCCTGACTGAGCAGGAATGACAAGAGATCATTTGTCATTTAAGCTTTGTCATTTGACATTATCTTTTAGTACCCTCGACAGGAGTCGAACCTGTGGCCTGCGGTTTAGGAAACCGACGCTCTATCCATCTGAGCTACGAGGGCGAATTGTTTTTGAAGCATTTTTACAAATTTAGTAAAAATTTCTAAAACATTATATGCCTTTTTTAAACCAAAATTTAAACCAAAGTAACTAATTTAGTAACTAATTTCCTGCCTTATTAAAAGACTTTAGAAAAGGATAAAGTCAATGTTTCTTGCTAAAGGATTCAAAGGTTACTATTACCTGTATTACAACGATGAACTAACAGGTAAAAGAAGAAAAGTATCAACAAAATCTAAACTAAAAAACGAGGCAAATGAATTTCTTAGACTCTTTAAAACTAATGAAATTAAGTCTAAAGCTCAAAACAATAAACCTTATTGCTTGACAGATTTACAAACTGAAGTTTTAAAATATGTAAACTACAATTTAAGGCAATCAACAGTTGGACTATATGAAAGATGTTTTAAAATTCTTATAACTGTGTTAGAGAATAAGCCATTAAAATTTATAACAATCCATGATATTGAAAAGTTTAAAAATTATCGCTTAAATCAAGTAAGCATAAGTACAACTAATATTGACATAAGAACTTGTAAAGCCATATTTAATCTTGCTTTGAAGTGGAAATGGATAACTAATAGTCCGGCTAAAGAAGTAAGTCTTTTAAAAGTTGCACAAAAAGAAATTTTATCCTTTTCAAACAATGAATCTGTCTCTTATACACATCT
>JACSRQ010000231.1 GCA_014879675.1 Ignavibacteria bacterium | reverse complement strand
GGTGGTTAGAGCGTCGGAATCATAATCCGCAGGTCGGGGGTTCAAGTCCCTCCTCCGGTACAATTAACCTATTTAAATTCTTCGTTTTAAGGAGAAAAACCGCAGGATTTAGCGCCATATCACAACACGGGCTTTAGAAGGCAGTATTTCCCCATGCCTTCTTTTACTGCATAAGTCAATTCCGCTTTGGGTACAGTTGACTCTAAAATTAAGGCTGATCTGCATTCTCATACCTACTACTCCGACGGGTATCATACGCCGGAAGAGTTGATCATTAAAGCAAAGGCTGCCGGATTAACACACCTTGCAATTACCGACCATGATAACGTTGATGCAATTGAAGAAGCGCTTGTTATTTCGAAAGAACATGGCATTGAGCTTGTTCCCGGTGTAGAAATAAGCGCTGAACATAATGGCCGCGAAACTCACATCCTTGCATATTTTTTTGATCATACTAATACCGAGCTTCTAAATTATCTGAAGAACTTCAGACAGGAAAGAATGCGCCGTGCAGAGAAGATCGTCGAAAAGCTCAACGAGCTTGAAGTACCACTTAAACTGGAAGATGTTCTGAAACACTCCAAAGGCAATGGCTCGGTTGGCAGGCCGCATATCGCAATGGCGCTTGTTGAAGGCGGATTCGTTAACAATTACTATGAAGCGTTCAGTAAATTTATTGGAGATGACCGTCCGGCATACGTACGCAAGCCGAACATTTTTTCCAAAGATGCCATCGCGCTGATAAACCGGTCAGGCGGATTAAGCTTCATAGCTCACCCGGGCAAAAGTTTGCGGAATAGCAATTCGCTAATTGAAATGATAGAGTTCGGAATTGACGGCATTGAAACCATACATCCTTCGCACACAGAATATGACATAGAGTACTTCAGAGATATAACCAGCCAGTACTTTCTGCTCGAAAGCGGCGGAAGCGATTTCCACGGCGGAAGGATAAACGATGCCTCGATATTGGGAAAGTACTTTATAACCGAACAGAAACTTACAGCAATGAAGAACAGGTTGTTTTTAACTAATTAATTCTCAAGTACAGCCGAACATTATGGCAAAAACAAAGAAAAAAAGATCGGGTAACATTGCAATTGTAGTAAGCCGCTTCAATCCGGAAGTTACAACCGGATTGTTGAAAGGCGCGATGGAAACGCTGATGGCAAACGGATTCAAAGAAGAAAACATAACCATCCTCCATGTGCCGGGTGCATTTGAAATACCTCTTGCTGCCAAACAGCTTTGCCTGAGCGGCAAGTACTGCGGCGTCATCTGTCTTGGGGCAGTTATAAAAGGCGATACAGCGCACTTTGAGTATATTTCGGAAGCAGTTGCACACGGACTTATGAAGCTGAACCTTGAAATGGATATTCCCGTATCATTTGGTGTGCTTACCTGTTATAATGACGAGCAGGCAGTAAAACGCTCGGCCGATGATGAGTTTAACAAAGGAAGAGAAGCAGCCTCCGCGGTAATTGAAATGATTGCACTGCTTAAGGATATATGATATTTTTCAAATCCTGACAAATGTAAACAACTCCCGCAAATTATTTACTTCTGAAATGAAGAATACCCGCATAAACAGCTTATTCAATATTGATCATCCGATAATTCAGGCAGGCATGGTATGGACCTCAGGCTGGCGCCTTGCTGCCGCATGCTCCGAAAACGGCTGCCTTGGATTAATAGGCGCAGGTTCAATGAAGCCTGAACTCTTAAGCGAACACATCCGGAAGATTAAATCTTACTTTGCTTCGAATAATATTGATAAACCGTTTGGTGTTAATCTTCCACTGATCCGCGGTGATATCAATGAGCTTATCAAAACTATTCTGAAGGAAGAAGTTAAAATAGTTTTTTCATCTGCAGGTAATCCGAAAGTCTTTTCGAAAATATTTAAAGAAAACGGCATTAAGTGGGTTCACGTTACGGCTTCTGTTAAACATGCCCTAAAGGCGCAGGATGCCGGATGTGACGTAGTTGTTGCCGAGGGATTTGAAGCCGGGGGACACAACGGAATTGATGAGATAACTACTCTGTGCCTTGTTCCGCAGGTAGTTGATGCGGTTGAGATTCCCGTGATCGCAGCCGGCGGCATTGCTGATGGCAGACAAATTGCAGCATGTATGGCGCTTGGAGCTGAAGGCGTACAGATCGGTACCCGTTTTGCCGCTTCCGAAGAAGCATCATCATCATCCACTTACAAACAAAAGATAGTTGAAGCAAGTGATACATCTACAGTGCTGATAATGAAGAAGCTCAATCCCGTGCGCCTTTATAAAAACAAGTTCGCAGAGGATGTTCAAAAAGCCGAAGGCTCCGGCGCATCAGCCGAAGAGCTGAAGGAATTACTTTCCGTTAAGCGTGAAATGAAGGGCATATTCGAAGGCGACCTTAATGAAGGCGAACTTGAAATGGGCCAATCAAGCGGACTGGTAAAAAAAATCCTCCCGGCAAAAGAAATTATAAAAAACCTCCTGGCGGAGTATGAAGTTGCAGTTTCAGAAATATGACTTTTATCCCAATTAAACCCTTGATTTTGTATTGACATAATAGTTTAAATGAGTTAGTTTTTATCATTCCGTTTCTTCCTATTCAAAATAATTCCAACCGTTAACTAATAGGAGGCACAAATGAAAAAAATAATATTCTTCTCTCTTCTTGCTGTTTTTTCACTTTTGTTTATCCATTCAGATGCAGGGCCGAATTCATGGACGCAATCACTCAGCGGGTCCGGACCAATTTGGGGAATTGCCGTGGCGCCATCGAACCAACAGATAATTTATGCGGCCAGTAATACTACTGGTATTTGGAAAACTACAAACTCAGGACTGAACTGGGTGCAAATGAATAACGGACTGTTGAATACAACATTACAATGTGTTGCAGTCAGTGCATCCAATCCAAACATTGTAATGTGCGGCTCAACGAATGGCGGCACTAACCCGGGTGTGTACCGCTCAACTGATGGGGGTTCCAACTGGTCAAGATTGGTTGCAGGTATCACAGATACAACAAATATTCAACAGATAGTTATTGATCCTGTGAATCCTCTGATAGCATATATCGCGATTTTTACCGGAACGGGAAATGCTATAAACGGATTGTATAAAACCACCGACGGCGCGGCAACTTGGGTACCAATCACAAACGGGATAGGCCCTATTAAGAATTTTCTATCTCTCGCAATCAATCCGCGGAATCCAAATGTACTATACGCCGGTTCTTCTTTTAACCCGCAGACCTCTCTGGGACCTTCAAAAATATATAAAACCGTAAATGGCGGTGCCTTATGGGTAGATATGAGTTCTGGCCTTCCGGCACTTTCGACTGATATCAAACCGATAAGGTGCATCAGTATTGGTAATCCTGATACTTCGCTCGTACTTACAGGTCTTTTTCAGAACACGGATTCACTTGGCGGTATGTTCGTATCTACAAACGGCGGCTTGAACTGGATCAGGAAAAACAATGGTCTGCCTAACGCAGTTGGTACACTTCCAAGGAGTTGTATAATCAGGCCAGGCAGCCAAAATGAATTTTATGCAGGACTTGGAAATTCTACTAATACATTGGTAGGCATTTTTAAAACAACAAATGCGGGTACAAGCTGGTTTGAATTTAACAGCGGGCTTATGGTAAACACTTATACTGTGAGAGCTATTGATTTCAAACTCACCGGGGGAGATACCACACTATATCTTGGTGTGGCTCATCCTTCTGTTGCTGCCGGGCAGGGGGTATTTGAGTATTCCTTTTCACCAGTGGGTATAAATGATCCAAACCAGAATTTACCTGTTGAATTTGCACTTAAGCAAAACTATCCAAACCCATTTAACCCTTTGACAATAATTAACTATTCGGTACCTGTTGTTTCTAATGTACAGTTAAAGGTATATAATTCTGCAGGAATGGAGATCGAAACACTGGTTAACAGAATGATTGATAGAGGAAATTATTCAGTGAAGTTTGATGGAACAAATTTACCAAGCGGTATATATTTCTATAAACTTACAGCCGGTGATCACAAATTCGTAAAAAAGATGATACTGGTTAAATAAATTTCTACTGTTTCACAGAAAACTTGATATTATCCCCTCTGCGGTAAAAGAGGGGATTTTTAATTTTATATCATACGTTAATTGAAAGTGTTCAAAAATCAGAATATGTAATCGTTTTGGAAAAGAATAAATGTGTTTATTGAAATGATCTGATTGAAAATACGATACTGTTTCTTTATACTATATAAATTTTACTACAACTAAACCATTTTAAGAACATTGGCATCTTATAATCAATGAATTTGAATTTGGTATCCAATTCATTCTTACACTAATAATACCAAACGCATAAATAAAAACTCAATGAATAAAGCGATACTAGTCGCCCTCCTCTCGTTTACATTTACACAGTTTTCCAATTCAAAAGATGCCCCTGAAGCATGGTCTCAGATATTATCAGGTAGTGGTTCTATTTGGCAAAGATGTATTGCAATTAGCCCAAGTAATCCACAGATAATGTATGCAGGAAGCATTACCACCGGAATTTGGAAATCAACAAACACAGGATTGAACTGGGTCCAGGTAAATAACGGACTGAATGCTCTGAATATTTTGGCAATGGAAGTAAGTTCATCTGACCCGAATTATGTGTATTGCGGTACAGGAGTTGGTGGCTCATCAGCAGGAATTTATGTGACTACCGATGGAGGGAATAACTGGATACAAAGGAATTCAGGAATCATAGATTCTGCCGGTACGCAGGAGTTTGTTATTAATCCCACAAACCCTGCAATTGCATTGGTAGCAGTATGGAACGGTACAAATTTCAATAACTCAGTTAACGGAGTGTATAAAACAACTAATGGCGGTTTGAGCTGGACGCCATCTAATGCCGGGATGGGAGCAAATAAAAATGTTATATGCTTAACGAGAAATCCTCTGAATCCGAATACAATTTATTGTGGTACAACATTTCTTGTCCCTAATCCTCCGGGTATCGGTCCAACGTACATCTATAAGTCATACGATGGCGGAAATACATGGGGTTTGTTCAGTAACGGTTTACCAGCAGGAAGTACTGATTTTAATGCTGTCAGAACAATTAGTGTCAGTAATCTTGATACTTCGGTAGTAGTAGCTGGTGTATTCCAAAATACCAGCAACGGCGGTGCGTTCGTATCGACAAATGGAGGAGCATTGTGGGTACTGCGGAATAATGGAATTCCCAATGCTACCGGTGCAAACATTAGATCAATATTGATAAAACCGGGATCCGCAACAGAATTTTTCGCCGGAATTGACTATCCTTCCGGAGGCGGTGTGTACAGAACCACGGATGCCGGCACTACGTGGACGGATTTCAATGGTGGTGTTATGTTAAGTAATTACATAGTTAGAGCTTTGGCTTTCAGAGTCGCAAGTAATACACTATATGCAGGTGTTTCTGGTACTTCCGGAATGGGTATCTATGAATATACTTTCCCTCCTGTTGGTATCAGCGATCCAACTTTATATCAGCCGGATGAATTCAGCTTGTCACAAAACTATCCAAATCCATTTAACCCGCAAACAACAATAAACTATTCAGTGCCTGTTGTTTCTAATGTGCAGCTAAAGGTTTATAATTCAGCAGGAATGGAGATAAAAACACTGGTTAACAGATTGATGGATAGAGGAAAATATTCTGTGGAATTTGATGGAACAGATTTACCAAGCGGAATATACTTCTATAAACTAACAGCCGGTGATCACAAATTCGTAAAAAAAATGATACTGGTTAAATAGATTTCTACTGATTTACAGAATGCTTGATATTATCCCCTCTGCGGTAAAAGAGGGGATTTTTGATTTTATATCTCATCTTTTTTCGGTAAATTTGTGTAATAACACTAAAAAACAAGCTTAATGAAAGATAGTATCAGAATTGCAGCAGGGCAGGGATTTTGGGGCGACTTGATTGACGCACCCGTTCAGCAGGCGAAAAACGGCCCAATAGATTACCTCATGATGGATTACCTTGCAGAAGTTACGATGTCAATTCTGCAGAAACAGAAGCTGAAAAATCCGGCATTCGGTTATGCCCGCGATATTCCACCCCTTATGGAAAGATTGCTCCCTCTGTTAAAGGAAAAAAAGTTTAAGGTCATTACAAATGGCGGCGGAGTAAATCCGCTTGCATGCCGTGATGCTATATTTGAAGTTGCCAAAAAACTTGGAATTTCAGGTTTGAAGATCGGTGTTGTGATGGGTGATAATATTCTCGAAAATATAGATACACTTATTGGCGAGGGTGTTAAACTGAAGAACATGGAATCCGGCGAGAGTGTTGAAACTGTAAAAGATAAAGTTCTGAGCGCGAATGTTTATTTCGGCGCTGCGCCCGTTGTTGAAGCATTGAAACAGGGAGCGGATATTGTCATAACAGGCAGGGTAACGGATACCGGACTCACGCTTGCGCCTATGATTCACGAGTTCGGCTGGGATTGGAGCGACTGGAATAAAATGGCTGCTGGTACGGTTGCAGGTCATATTATCGAGTGCGGCGGACAGGCTTCTGGCGGGAATTTCCTCGGCGATTGGGAATCAGTTCCCGATCTCGCAAGGATAGGCTTCCCGATAGTCGAAGCGCATCCTGATGGCACATTTTTTATCACCAAACATGATAATACCGGCGGACTTGTTTCCACTGAAACCGTGAGCGAGCAGCTATTATATGAGATAGGCGACCCGAAGGAGTACATTACCCCGGATTGCGTTGCGGATTTTACCTCTATCCATTTGGAAGCTGCAGGTAAAGATAGAGTAAGAGTTTATGATATCAAAGGACGCCCGGCTACGGAGTTCTACAAAGTATCAATGTCATATGATGACGGCTTCAGTGCATTTTCAACCCTGACATATTCAGCACCCGAAGCTTTGAAAAAGGCGGAGGCTGCAGATAGAATTCTGCGGACAAGGCTGGATGACCTGGGATTGAAGTTTGATGAGGTAAGGACTGAATTCCTCGGATATAATTCATGCCACGGACCGCTTGTAAAACGCAGGGATAATCTGAGCGAAGTTGTATTGAGAATTGGTGTTCGCGCAAAAGAAAAGGCAACCATTGAGAGATTCAGCAAAGAAATTGCGCCGCTGATATTAACAGGACCGCCAAGCGTAACAGGTTTTGCAGGCGGCAGGCCCAAGCCTTCAGATGTTGTTGCATACTGGCCTGCGCTTATACCAAAAACAAAAGTATCGCCTGTTGTGGTTGTAGAAGGTATCTAACTTGTAAATTACCTGCATAACTTGTCAGAAGATAATACAGGAAATTCCGGTAAGCCTAGATCATCAGCAAAAGATACATTGTGGATCGCCGGCGCCTTTTTGCTCATGATAGCAGCAATTTTTACTATCTGGCAGGTATTGCTTAAAGGTAAATATGAGGAAGAATCAAAGCAAAAGGATACAGTTGTACAGGTTAGAACTGATACAATAAAGATAAAAGATAGTATAGCTGAACAAAAAAATCGCTCAACCCAAACGCAAATTCAATCAACCGAAAACACCACCAATTCAACTTCTGAAAAGAAGGATACTTCATCGATCAGAAACGTAGTTAAAAACCTGGATGATGATAAAAAGGAAGTTCTTAAGAAAAAGGTGAGTGAATTGCCTAAGAAGAAACAGGATAAGATCAGGAGAAAACTGAAATCGGAACTGAAAAAATGAATCCGTTTGAAAAAGATCTGTGGGAAGTGTTAACTACTCTTAACAAGCAGCACGTAAAGTTTGTGCTTTGCGGAAAGGCGGCAATGCTGGTGAGGGGTATGAACACGAGTGTTTTCAGAATTGAAATCTGTGTAGATCCCGATAATAATAATACGCAAAATCTTGCCGAAGCCGCCCGAATTCTGAAGTTTAAAGGGCGGGCCGGATATTCTCCTGAAGATCTGCCCGGGCTTATAAATGGAAACAGCTGGGATATTGAAAATGGTGCTATGATTTTCACAATGGAAAATGAGAATTCTGCAAACCTTCTGTACGTTTACATAACTTACCCAATTCCATTCTACGATCTATACCTGAGAGCAAACATAATTCACTTTAATGGATTCAATTTTGCTGTAGCTTCATTAGAAGATTTACTATACGCTAAAAGCCTGATGCTTCCACGGGATCCCGAAGATGAAGATGATATTGAAGCACTTAAAAAGATATTGAACCAATAAACCAAAATACCGCTTTAAAATTAATCAATACAACTAAAATGAGTAAAATTATAGTTATCGGAGCATCCGGACAGATCGGCTCCGACTTAACCCTTGAGCTTAGAAACCGCTTTGGCAACGAAAATGTAATTGCAAGCGATATTAAAAACGCTGCTGATGATGTAATGTCATCCGGACCGTTTGAACCAATTGATGTAATGGATGAAAACAGGGTGCTTGAAGTTATTAAGAAGTATGATATTTCACAGGTGTACCTGCTTGCCGCAATGCTCTCGGGAAGCGCTGAGAAGAATCCGAAGAAAGCTTGGGACTTAAACATGAAGAGCCTGCTTTCGCTGCTGGATATGACAAAAGAAGGAACAATCAAGAAACTTTTCTGGCCAAGCTCGATCGCTGTTTTTGGACCAACTACACCCAAACATGATACACCTCAAACTTCAGTAATGGAGCCTTCTACTGTTTACGGAATCAGCAAATTGGCAGGGGAAAGATGGTGCGAATACTATTTCCGCAAGTACCGCGCGGATGTTAGAAGCGTCAGATATCCAGGACTTATCAGCTATAAGACAGAAGCTGGCGGGGGAACTACCGATTATGCCGTAGAGATATTCTACGAAGCAATCAAGAGCAGCAAATATGAATGTTTCCTCACAGAAAACACCGCGCTGCCAATGATGTTCATGCCTGATGCGATACGTGGAACGATCGACCTCATGGAAGCGGATCCGGCAAAGGTTAAGATACGCTCGAGCTATAATTTAAGCGGTATCAGTTTCAATCCGCGTGAGCTTGCCGACGAGATCAAAAAGCATATTCCGGAGTTTACGATTTCTTACAAGCCTGACTTCAGGCAGCAAATTGCTGAATCATGGCCGGAAAGCATAAACGATGCCGATGCCAGAGCAGACTGGGGCTGGCACCATGAATATGACCTTGCCGCCATGACCGATGTTATGCTTAAAGAGATAAGGGCAAAACTGAAATAAATCATTCCAGATCTTTAAGAATGGAATGGGCTGAATCAATAGTGCTTTGTCATTCCTGCGTAGGCAGGAATCTTGAAAATTTCCAGTCTGGATTTTTCAACACAGAAGCTTTTGAATCAGCCCGTTTTTTTAACAAATTTTAATTATGTTTCTTTTCGTAACTCTTCAGGAAATCAAGTATCGCTGCATTGAAGTCATCGGGATTTTCCATATTCGGCAAGTGTGCAGCGTTTGGAATAAGCTTAAGATCTGAGTTTTTCGTCTTACCGTATATTATCTTTGAAAACTCCGGCGGTGTAAGTTTATCCTCCCTGCCTGCAACTATCAACGTTTTAATATCCAGCTTTTCGAGTGAATCAGTAGTATCGGTTCTGGCAGCTAGTGTCAATAATGCGCCGGTTATTGCTTCGTTTTTCTGCCAGCTGATTATTTTCTTGAGGAATTCAACAAGCTCTGTCTTTTCAGCAAAATTTGTTTCGGTTATTGCAGCCTTGATGAAATTTTCGGTGAACTGGTCACGCTGCCCGTTCTTTATCATCTTCATTTGTTCAGCCCTTGCAAGCTTTGTGGGATTATTGTCCGACTCAGCCTTTGTATCGCATAAGATTGCACCTTTGAACTTGCTCTGGTAAAGCTCCAGCGCGCGCAAAGTTATATAGCCGCCCATCGAAAGTCCGCAAACTACGGGCTTTTCAAGCTTAAGGCTATCGACAATTGAGATCAGGTCACTCACATGCGAATCAATTGTGAAATGCCCGTCACCAAGCTCGCTGTATCCAAAACTGCGGAGGTCATACACAACAACCCTGTATTTATCCTGAAGCGCTTCAACCTGTTTATCCCACATCCTGTTGCAGAGCGGAAATGCATGCACGAAAATAATGGAAAACTGGTTTCCTTCTCCAAACTCTACTACGTTTAATCCTCTAATAACATGTTTGATCATTATTGGTTTACCTGTTCGTTTAAAATTTCTTTAAAAACTTCATTTAAGCCTTTAAAACTTCCTGCCGGTATTTTCTCATCTAAAATGTAATTGATATTCCTGACAGCATATGGGATGCTTTCCAGGAATCTTCTTTTACCCTTCACTATGCCTAAATACCCATATGCGCCCATTGCCTGCAGTATCCTTATCATGGCAAAATACCAGAAACGTTCGCGGTAATAATTCATATCTATTGGGTGAATGCTGTTCACTTTCATCAGGTAATATTCCAGCAGCTCGGCGCGGATATCCTGCGGTATATCAGCTTTTGCATCATAGAGCAGGGAAGCGGTATCATAAAGCAGGGGACCTTTCCTGCCGGACTGGAAATCTATAAAATACGGGGTGTCACCTTTGAGCATAATGTTCCTGCTCTGGAAATCTCTGTACAAAAAGAACTCACCCGGCATTTCAAGTATCTTCTGTTTCAGAAGCTCCATATCACCCGCAAGCTTCGCGGCATCAACTTTGCCTTTATAAAATACTTTCAGGAATCTCTCGCTGAAATAGTTCAGGTCATAATCAATATTCTCAACACCGAACTCCCCGTACTGGTAGCACAACGAATAATCTACTCCCGCACCTGCTTTAAGCTGAAAATCAGCAAGCGAGTCGATAACCTTCCTGTAAATTTCCTTTACACCCTCAGTAATGCTGCCTTCGGTCTGTATCCTGTTAAGCAGCGTTTCATCACCTAGATCTTCAAGTAAATATGAATCTCCATCATTAGAAATAATGAATACTTCCGGCACATTCATTCCGGCTTTTCGGAAGTGTTTCGCGAAAGAGGTGAAAGCTTTGTTTTCGCCGTGATGTTTGTTTACTATGCCAATACTCGTGCCGCCTGATTCAGAGTGCAGCCTTACAATAACCCTTTCTGAACCATGTGATAAAAGCTGTTCATACTTCTCAATACCCGCATTGTAATACGCTGTATGCAGGTTAAGCAGGCTGTTATAGTGCGCCTTCAGCTCATGCGGCGAGAGTTCCATTACTTCTCGTATGTTCCTTTAGCTACCTTTTTCAGTATCCAGCCGTCTTTATCTATCAGAACTTCTTTTGGTGTCGAGTCAACCGTAAGCAGGAACGACTGATCCCTTGTATCGTTAAATACAGTAAACTCTTTATCGCCTGCTTCGGTTACAATTGTAACTTTTACCGGCATCTTATAAAGATCAACTTCTTCTTCCTTTTGAACCTGCTTAAGCTGCAGCCTTACAGTATATGCGCCTGAACCTTTTTGCCCCTGGAAATCCTCAAACTTCCATGAGTATTCATACTTTGGTCTGCCTGTCCCTTTATACACCCACTGGTCAAAGAACCAATCGAGCTTTGAGCCGTAATACTCTTCAAAAACTTCAACCAATTGTGATGTTTCGGCGTTAGAATACTTGTACTTTTCATAGTATGCCCTTACCGCTTTGAAAAATAACTCATCGCCCAATACGCCCCTCAGCATGTGAAGTACCCATGCACCCTTTTGGTAAATGGTGGCATATATTGCGGGATTATCAATAAATCCTTTAGGGTCGTAAACTGTTCCGCTGAAATACCCATAATCAAAACCTTTCATGTGATCAAAGTATGCGGTTTTGCCGCCGGTATGTTCTTTCCATAAAGATTCGCTGTATGATGCAAAGCCTTCATTCAGCCAGATGTTCTTCCAGTCTTTTAATGTTACCGCATCTCCGAACCAGTGATGTGCCAGCTCATGCGCAGCCACAAAGTCATACCTGTTATCTCCGGTTACCAGCAAGTAGCCGTATGATGTTATGGTTTGATGCTCCATAGCGCCTGATGTCCATCCGAACTGAACGAGTCCGTATTTTTCATCTATGAAAGGATATTCGCCGAAAGTTTCAGAGTAATATTTTATCATTTCGGGAGTTGGTTTCCAGTCGACTCTCGCTTTGGCCGAATCCTTTGGGAATGCGAAGTACATTACCGGCATTTGTTTTGTGCCGTCAATTGATGTATATGTATCTTCCCACTGCACCATTTTCCCAACAACAATACACTCCAGGTAGGTTGCGATCGGATATTTGCTTTCCCAATTAAACGTAGTGGTCCCGTCAGAGTTCTGTACAGTATCTGTAAGCAGCCCGTTTGATACACCCTTCATACCCGTTGGTACTATGAGGTGCATGCTCATTGTCGCTTTATCATCAGGGAAATCTTTCGAAGGCCACCATACAGGTCCCCATGTTGGTTCGCTTAATGTATAAATATACATATTGCCGTATATCTCTTTGAATGAAAATGAATCAAATCCTTTTTTAACAGGCTTGCCTGAATAATCTATCTTTAAGGCAACTAAGTCACCTTTCATTGGCACATTGCCTTCGCCGAGATTTATTATAATGTAATTATTGGTCTGTGTAAAAGTCACATTTTCCCATTGCTGAATATCGCGCGCTTTATTGTAGTTAATACCTGTGCGCATCATGTTCTGGAACCCGATACTGTTAACCTTCATATTGTTGTAAAGATTAACGTAGATCGTGCGCAGCGTATCAGTTTCAGCGCGCACCTGCATATAGTTAATGCCGTTTATTGATTTATCGGGAATGTTAAATGAGAGAGTAAGGTCGTAATCAAGAGCGTCGTACAGGCTTAACATCTTAAGCTCCAGTTCGGAATCATCGCGAACATCCCCCGATGAACCCTTGTACAGACTGTACAGATTTTCAACAATTGTAAGCCCTTTTTCCTTTGTAAGCTCTACAACCTGTTTACTGTTTTCTGTACCCTTATCGGTAAGAAACGAAGCTCCGGTGAATATTATTGCCGAAACAAGCAGATTTAGTATAATTCCGGCGCTGAACAGGAGGGCACCTTTTTTGTATCTCTGGGGATTATTCATGTATTTTAATAAATTGTTTACAATGATAAGCTAAAATTAAACAAATATAAATTTAAAATTTATTGTACTTTAAAGCATGTATTCGTTTCTTATTGATACACCATATCCAACAGAATAGTTTCATAGGAATCGGCTCCATAATCAAAAAAGCCGGAATCCTCCGGCTGATTTGAAATACTATTTATAATAAACTTAATTCGTTTCTTTTATTGCTAACTGCTTATTGCCCATTGTTCATTGCTCATTGCTCATTGTCCATTGCTCATTGAATCAATAGTTATCTATCTGAGCCCTCTGAAGTTTGCCTGAGTAATCAATATAAACAGCTTTCCATTCTGTATAGAAGTCATACACTGTCCAGCCGCCTTCGCGGTGGCCATTGCCTGTCTGCTTAACCCCGCCAAACGGCATGTGTGCTTCCGCGCCAATAGTTGCTCCGTTCACATAGGTGATGCCAGCTCTAATATCGCGTACTGCTGTGAATGCATCATTAACATTGTTTGTGAATATTGATGATGAGAGTCCATATTTTGTATTGTTCAGTATATTTATAGCGTCTTCAAGGCCGGTAGTTTTTATTACCGATAGTACCGGTCCGAATATTTCTTCCTTCGCTATTCTCATTTCAGGAGTAACATCAATAAATATCGTCGGCTGGTGGAACCATCCTTTAGCAAGATCGCCTTCTTCAGCAAATTTTCCGCCCAGGGCAAGTTTTGCTTTATCTTCATTCAGGCCGATCTGCACATATTCATTCACTGATTTCCTCTGGCTTTCGCTTACGCATGGACCCACATCAACGCCTTTGTTGTTGCCATAACCAAGCTTCAGCTTCGAAGCTTTATCAACAAGCTTTTTTATGAACTCATCGTATATCTTTTCATGCAGTATAAGCCTTGATGTTGCCGTACATCTCTGCCCGGTTGTGCCAAATGCGCCCCAGAGCACTGCTTCGAGTGCAAGCTCCTGGTTCGCGTCATCCATAACTATCTGCGCATTTTTTCCGCCAAGCTCAAGTGATACCCTTTTAAGTGATGCGCCGGCTACTGCATTAATTCGCTTGCCGACTTCTGTTGAGCCTGTGAATGAAATAAGATCAATATCTTCGTGGTTCGTTATAGCTTCACCTACAATACTGCCTTTTCCGTGTACCAGATTTATCACACCCGGAATGTAATCTTTGCCAAGTACTTCGCGCATTGCAGCGTCTATTATTTCAACAAGTGTATGCGCGGTCTTTGGTGTAAGCTCGGCGGGTTTGAATACAGCAGTATTACCGCATACAAGAGCGGGGAAGAGCTTCCATGTCGGAATTGCCATCGGGAAATTCCATGGACAGATGAATCCGCCCACTCCTATAGGAACCCTGAAACTCAAGTTCATCTTATTGGGCAGCTCACTTGGTGCATTTAGCCCGAAGAGTCTTCTTCCTTCTGATGCAGCATAATAAGCTGTATCGATGCCTTCCTGTGTATCGCCCTTTGTTTCAGCGAATACTTTTCCCATCTCACGCGTCATTTCGAATGATATCTCATCCTTCTTTGCCAGCATCATATCACCAACAATTTTCAGCACGTCGCCGCGTTTTGGGGCGGGGATGAGGCGCCATTTTTCGAATGCGATCTTCGCTGCAGCAACTGCTTCGTTTACATCTGCTTCGGTTGAAGCTGGAAAAAGCCCGATCAGGTCGTTTTTATCTGCGGGATTTCTGTTCTCAATGTATTGGTTCGATGATGGAGCTTTCCATTCACCGTTTATCAGGTTTAAATATTTTTCAGACATTTTATGTGGTATTTTAATAATTGTTCACAAAAATACTCAAAATTCCGGACTCTTAATATGATTAATTCTTTCTCAAAACATATGTAAAATATTACGTTTAAACTCTTTAAATCTAAATTCCGCTTCTGCTCGTGCCACGAATAGTGGATTTGACTGTTTCAATAGAATCAGAATCAATGAACTACTCCAATTAGTTCTATAGAAACTAATTTCGTGGAGCGAGTAAAATAGAAAAAGTACTGGTTCCGTGAAACTACTCAATTCTGTGATTCTTGAATATTGGTAAACAAAGCGCCTTTAAAAAAATCGTAGGCGGCATGGCTCGCCTGCCGCCATTAAAAGCCGTCAGGCAAGCCTGACGGCTACAAAAACGATAATTATTCGTGGCAAGAAGTACTTAGTACACGACAGTAAAACATTTACTTAGTTGTTTTGTTTTTGACCCTCACCCCCAGCCCCTCTCCCAAAGGGAGAGGGGAGAAAAGACTCAAAAATTTCTCAGTTCCCCCTCTCCTGTCAGGAGAGGGGGATAGGGGGTGAGGTCCAGTATATTGAAATTTCGGTTAAGAACTTCTTCGAACATAGTTTTTTGGGTATTTTTTATTTGCTGACGTGTACTGTGCACGAAGCAAACCCATTCCTTTATAAATTGTTTAAGTACATTTTTAAAACTAAATTTGTATTCAATTATAATTATTCATTTAATTCACTATGGGCAGATTAACAGGTACAGGTACAGCTTTAGTAACTCCATTCAAAAAGAATGGAACAATCGATGAACCTTCACTCAGGGGACTGGTTGAATGGCAGATAAAAAACAAGGTCGAATTCCTGGTGCCGTGCGGCTCAACCGGCGAATCAGCTACTATGACGCGCGAAGAACGCCGCAGGGTAATAGAAATAGTTATCGATCAAAACGCTGACCGTGTTCCCGTGATAGCCGGAACCGGAACAAACTCAACCCTCGATTCACTTGACCTTACTCACGATGCCAAAGAAGTTGGAGTTGATACAGTGCTGCTCGTTGGCCCGTATTATAACAAACCAACCCAGGAAGGATTCTACCAGCATTTCAAAAGAATTATAGAAGAGTGTGATGTGAAGGCAGTACTATATAATGTGCCGGGCAGAACTGCATCAAACATGCTTGCCGAAACAACCCTAAGACTTGCAGAAGAAGTCGAGAATGTTATTGCCATCAAGGAAGCATCGAATAACCTTGAGCAGATAATGCAGATAATTAAATACAGGCCGAAGGATTTTGCCGTACTTTCCGGCGAAGACACTCTCACTCTTCCTATCATAGCGAGTGGGGGAGACGGCGTTATCAGCGTTGTATCAAATGAAGTGCCCCGTGAGTATAGCGATATGGTACGTGCTGCCCTGGCAGGTGATCTTAAGAAAGCTAAGGAACTGCATTATAAGCTGTTCGAGCTTATGAAAGCTAATTTTATCGAATCAAATCCAATACCCGTCAAAACTGCGCTGCATATGATGGGCATGGTTGAAGAATCCCTTAGGCTTCCGCTAACTAAGATGGCAAAACATAACAGGGAAAAACTTAAAAAGGTACTCAAAGATATTAAACTTATCTGATAATGAAAAAAGACGATCGTTTGATCGTCTTTTTTGTTTGCAATAACTATCTCTGAAACTTCTACTTAATCAGGATCATCTTTTTAGACTGGCTGAATGAACCGCTCACAAGTCTATAGAAATAAACTCCGCTCGGCAGTTCCGCTGCATTGAAATCAGCTTCATACATTCCTGCCTTGATCACTCCATCTGTCAATACTTTGATCTCTTTCCCTGTAATATCGAATATACTCAGCTTCACGCGATTCGTCCCTGAAGTACCCGAGGGTGCCTGGAATCTGATCTTAGTTGCCGGATTGAACGGATTCGGATAATTTTGCATTAATGAAAATTCTTCCGGAATGCCGGTGCCGATTTGCTGCAAACCGAATACATCCCAATTTTCATAATAATACAGGCCGCCCTTCGTGTTGCCGCAGAATACATCCGGATCTGAGTCACCGTTTATATCAACTATAAAAGGGGTAGAGTTCTGAAACGCGTAAATCCCTGCATAGCTGTTTGTCACAAACTCAAAATTGGGTGAAGTTATCGAGCCGGTATTCCTGTAAAAATACATCTGTCCCAGCCTGTTACCTACAAGCAGGTCAAGATCACCATCACCATCAACATCACCTAATGAGGGAGCGGCATCGTTCCCTACAGTAACGTTCATGTAGTTGTTTGATATGAACTGAAAATTGAAAATCTGTGGTGTCCCGATGTTTCTATAGTAAGTTAACTTGCCGCCGGAATTGCCAGCAAGCAGGTCAAGATCGCCGTCATTATCCAGATCGGCAAGAGCGGGTGCGCTGGATTGCTGCAAGTTCATTGTATCCATCTGCGAGGCATTTAATGTAAATACCGGATTCTGAACAGTACCTGTATTTTTAAAAAATTTCAGCTTCGCTAATGCGAAATATCCGACCACCATATCCTTTTTTCCGTCTCCATCAAGATCGCCAAGTGCCGGTGTGTAGTTGAAATTTGAAATATTTATGGGCAGGCTATCAGTAACCAGCGTAAGCTGCGGCGAAGCCGCCGAGCCCGTATTCCTGAAGAATGCCACTGAATGGTCATTGCCCATGAACAGATCCTTATCGCCATCGTTATCAATATCTGAAAAACACGGCGAGCTGTATGAACCCATATCCGCCGAAAGTATAAAGTTCTCGGTTACCTGTGTAAACGATGGATTGCCTAAAGGACCTTCGTTGCGGTAATAAACAAAATTATCAACCGGCTTGGAGCCAATAAGTACTGTGATAAAAAAATCATTCCGCCCGTCATTATTTATATCATAGATCCCCGGCATATTGAATCCGCCGCTGTAGTATGGATTTGGTTCCGGTGAAGTTGTGTCTATAACATTCCACTGAAAATTCTGTGCAGTGCCTGTATTTTTAATGAAATATATGCTGAATCCAAACAGGTCGCCCCAGAAAAGATCCTTGTCACTATCGCCGTCAATATCTGCAAACCTGATAGCACTTGCACCATGACGCGGATCATCGGCGCCGCCAACAATCAGAATATTCGCGAATCTGCCAGTTATAAATTTAAAATTGTAGTTCTGTGCAGTACCGATATTCTGATAGTAAGTAACTTCACCTGTAGAAGATCCTGTCATAAAATCAAGATCCCCATCGCCGTCAACATCTGCCAGTGTGGGTGAGCTTGCCGATTCGCTGCCCATGAAATCTCCAAGATCCGTTTTTACTCCATAGGTCTGCAGCATGTAGTTAGGCGAGGGTGCAGAACCGATATTTTTGTAATACCTCACGCGCTGCGAATCGCCGCCGCAAAGCAGATCCTTATCTCCGTCTGAATCCAGATCGGCAAATTCGAACCAGTTCCTGATGTTTAGATTCTCATAGCGGGTTGTAACAAGTCTGAAAAGTCCGCTGGAAGCCGATCCTTCGTTTCTGTAGAAATTGAGCGTAGTATCTTTATCGTATATGAACAGGTCAAAGTCGCTATCGCCATCAATATCTGTGAACTGGTATCGCGGTGTTTCAAGTCCGCCATTAAACGGATTAACACACGTATTCCCATTCACTATCACAGGCATTCCGTCAAAGCGCCTGTGCAGATTTTGAGCGGTAGTTATCTCAGCGAAAGCTAAAGCCAATAATAATACAAAAGTGAATATTCTGTTCATTTAGTCAATTCTGATTTGAACTGCAAACTTATTGCAATTTTCTGCTTGTAACAATACATAAATAATAAACTAATGTGTGATATTTTTAACAATTAGCTGTATAAAAAAAATCCCGGCAATTTGCCGGGATCTGCTTAAACTCATTTTACCTGTTTCTGCCGGGTGGGGGCCTTTTTCTATCTCGGTTTCTCTTTATAACTTTTTTCACCCTGTCACTTTTCTTAAATGATTTTGGCTTTCCAACTGACTCTTTGGTATCCGGATTTCCTTTTCTGAATCTTTCCCTGCCAACAGTGATTTCATCATCGCTAACCTGTGCGTTGCCGTTTCCTTCTTTGAACTTCATCTTCCTGTTCCTGAACTTCTTCCCGCATTTTTCTTCCATGCGCTGTACATCGGGACCCTTGTTAAATATCTTATCGTTATCTACACTGATATCAGTAATATCAGCAGAGTTCTTAGCAATTGTAGTATTATCTTTAACCGGAACGATCTTAGAAGATGAAATATCACCTGCAAAAGTTGAGTTATCTACGAATACCCAATCCTCATCTTTATTTTTATACCTGTAATTCTTATCGTTAATTCCGGATTCACTTTTCCATTTTGCTTTTGGCGAGAGCGGTACCCAGCCAACATATTTATCGTCATTTGATACTTTCCATTTTACCCATGCCGGCGCCCATGTATAACCGGGCATCCAAACCCATCCGTATGTGGGTGAGTTCCACCATCTGCCGTAATTGTATGTTGAGTTACCCCAGCTATCAGCCGAAACCCAAAACCATCCGTGATCGGTGTACTCCCATCTGCCGTTAGAGTAAGGTTTCCAGTTATCTTCAACTTTAGGCTTCCAGATGAAAAGAAGCTCCTCATCCGCATTTCTGTTCATGGCAAAAGATTCACCTTCTCCATCGGAGAGGTCTTCATCAACATCCTCTTTTGTTATTTGTATCCATTCACCCATGGGTGAAAGAATGTCATAAAACGACTGGAATGAAACAGTATTAAGATAGAGGTCTTCTTCACTATCAACCGGCTGGTCGAGTGATATATCCAGCTGTTTGATCTTCTCCAGAAGGCTATCCTGATCCTGTGCCGGTGCCTGAATGCCGAAAGCCAGCATAACAAGCAGGCATATCGTGCGGATGAACTTTATCTTTGATTTATGTGATAAAACTGCCATTTTTCGTACTTTTACTTCTGTGGGTTAGACAAATATATATAGAAAAGGTTTAATCAGTCATATGATTTTAGGAGTATCTTGAAGAATTTCGGATTCTTTAATTCAGCCTCTTGCGCTTATTAAGGTATTCCAGCAGCGCAGTATCAAACGGGGTATCGGTCGAGAGCAGCGTGTAATCAATATTATTGGCAAGGCAGGCATTTTTGTATGTGTTAATGAAATTCTTAACTGCATCCTGGTATGAATTGATTACAGAAATTGGCTGCGAAAGCATTTCTTTGTTGGTTTCAAGATCTTTAAATATAGTAGGGGAGTCGATCGCGAAGCTCATTTCGATAGGGTCGAGTACCTGGAAAACTATAACTTCATTCCTTTTATACCTGAAATGTTTGAGCGCATTTATCACTGCCTGCTGGTCATCGAATAAATCGCTGAACACGATCACCAATCCGCGCCTTTTGATCCGCTCAGCAACCAGGTTCAGCGCTGAGGCTGTATTGGTTTTCCCCGATGCTTCAACTGAAGAAAGTTTATTCAATATCAGTTTCAGGTTTTGGCTTGTAGCTTTTGGCGGAAGGAATGTTTTTATATCTTCATCATATACAACCAGACCCGCGGCATCTTTCTGGAAATTCATCAATACCGCAAGCGATGCTGCCAGGTATGTGCAGTATTCAAGTTTAGTAATATTGCTTTTCTGTGTTTCAGATGCTGCCGGCTTTTTCTGGAAAAAACGTTTCAAGCCCTGCTTAGGCGCAAGATCGGTACCTGTTGATTTAAATGACATCGATTTGCTGGCATCAAGTATAAGGTATGATTTTAAGTTGGTTTCCTCTTCAAACTGCTTAATATAGTAGCGGTCAGTTCTGCCAAGTACTTTCCAGTCAAGATACTTAAGGTCATCACCCGGCATGTACTGCCTGTGCTCGGCAAACTCCACACTGAAACCATGGTATGGACTCTTATGCAGCCCCGCTATGAAGCCCTCAACAACAAACCTGGCCTTAAGCTCAATATTGGCAAGGCGTGATATTACAGAAGGCTGAAGAAATTTTTTGTAGTCTGCCTGCAATTAGTGATGTTTTTATAATAATTCGGGAGCAAGCCCTTTGTTTTGTAAACTTAGTAACGCCTATAAATGTTTCGCCCGCTTCAATGAGCGGGCGAGATAGAATTTTATTTTTTCGTAGTATCTTTCGGAGGAGCTTCTTTTTTTATCTCTTCTTTTTTAGTATCGTCTTTTTTAGGCTCTTCCTTCTTTGTTTCGGCTTTGACTGAGTCTTTCTGCGTGTTCTTGATGATATCTTCTATTGACCTGTTCTCATCAAGCATCTGCAGCATCATTCGGGCAGATTCACTCATCTTTTCATTCGGGTCTTCATCCTTTGGATATTTATCCAGGAATTTTTTGTAATTTACTTTTGCCTTTTCCTTATCCTTAAGCATTTCATCGTAAATGAATGCTACCATGAACATTCCGTATTTTGATTCCTTGGTTGCGGGATGTTTTTGGGTAAGCTCTTCGTAATATTTAACCGCGTTGGGGTAATCCCTCAGGTTATCAACATAGATCTTTGCTATACTGCTGTAAACTTCAGGTGCTTTGGGTGAAGCGGGATACTCTGTGAGGAATTTTTTATATAGCTCGACAGATTCGCCATAAGCTTTTTTGGCTTCGTCGGGTTTGCTTTCGCCTTCAAGCTTCTTGCCTTCTTCAAGTTTGTTTTTTGCATTAAGAAGCATTGAATCTTCTGATTCTTTCGAACAAGCTGTTAACAGCAGGGCGGGTAATAATAGAAGGATGAGGAATTTAATTTTTGGCATAGTCATTCAACGGGATTTTGTTAGTTTTCTGATTATTAGAGCAAAAATATCAATAACACACAAAACTATCAATGAACTGCCGAATGCCAATTTTATATCGGGAAGAGGAGGGATTTTCAGCTGTTGCCAAGCCCGAGGCGGATTATGTTTTCACCGTACTTATCTTTCAGCATATCTATCTGCTTGAAAGGGATAAGATGATCGCGGTTGAAAAAATCCAGATTATATGCCGATACCTGGTGCAGCTCAAACACTGAAATACCAAATGTGCGTACCTTATGATTGATATCAGGCTGGGGCAGCCTTTTGTATATCTCCATCGCGTTATGGAAAATTTCCTTTTCACTATTGGTTGGATGGTTCAGCCTGACTTTATCGCCGCGGTAACCGAGGTCTTCATATCTCAGTGATAGTGAAACATGATCGGTTATCAGATCTTTGCCGCGCATCCTGCGGCAAACATATTCAGTCATGCGCTTTATTTCTTTTTCAGCCTGCTGGGGTGCGAAAATTGCATTTGAAAGTGTGTGATTGTGGTTGAATGATTTTTCCACACGCTCACCGGACATGTTTATGCCGCTGGTATCTTCACCGCGGGCAATCTTGCGCAGTATGACTCCGTTTATTCCAAACTCTTTATGTATCCTGTGGAAATCAGCGTTTGCTAGCTCGCCAATAGTGCGGATACCCAGCGAGTGCATACGAATTTCATTCCTTCTGCCGATGCCCCACATCTTCTTAACCGGCAGGCTGTAGATAATATCTTTGTTCTGCTCGCTCACTACAAAGAGCCCGTCGGGTTTATTGAGCTTGGTTGCCATCTTTGCATATGATTTATTGAACGAAAGCCCGATCGATACCGTAAGGTTCTCGATATCCTTTATCATCTTCTTTAGCTGCCACGCAAATTTTGCTGCCTGGAAATAATTACTTACAACCGGACTTATATCCAGAAAACACTCATCAATGCTGTACTGCTCAACGCAATCATCCGGCAAGAGCTCAAGCAGGTGTGATATTATGTTCTGTGTGATAGCTTCATACTTGGTGCCGTAGGAGGGGAGTGAAATAAGCTCGGGACACAGGCGCTTGGCATCAACTACAGACATACCAATTTCAACACCTTTGGCGCGTGCTTCGTAGCTGGCTGTCATGATAATGCCCCTGTTGCCTTCGCCGCCGCCGACAGATACAGGCTTGCCTTTGAGTTTTGGATTATCCCTCTGCTCAACCTGCGCAAAGAAAGCGTCAAGATCAAGGTGTATGAAAAATCTGTTTCGGTTCTGAGTGATCCTGTGATCGAGGTCTTTATGGTGAGGGAAGGAATACGAAGCCATCATTCGCACGCGTTTGAATGTGTGCGATGCCCGCGAAGCGTCCCGCGGAATAAAAAACGATGAGCTTAATTTTCCTTTATTACTTCCTGTATGCATGAATTACTTCTCTTTTTTGACTTTTTGAGCGAAGCGAAATCCCGTTCAGCGGGATGCCTTTTGCCTTATCAAACCGCAGTATAATCCCTTGTCAATCCAACTACCACACCAAGAATAGTGAAGGGCCTGTAGATCGGATCATACATATTATTGGCAGGCTGCAGGTATGGAGTGTCTCCTTTTTTCCTGAATACCTTAACTGTGACTTCATCATCGAGCAGTGCAACCACAATTTCACCTTCGGAAGCAGTGTTTTGTTTGCGCACTATAAGCTTATCATGCGGAACAATTTTTCTATCGGTCATACTATCGCCGGTTACTGTGACCGCAAACAGCTCGCCTTGTCCACGCTGAGGCTTTTCAACTGTTATAAAGCTCTCTATATTATTATCGGCAAAGATGGGTTCGCCGGCTGCAACTTTTCCGTAGAGAGGAATAGTAACGGTCTCAGCATTCAGATGCACTATCTCAGCATTGCCGGTTTTCCACATGCCCGGTACAAGCCTAAGTCCCCGAGCAATGCCCGCCGACTTCTCGAGAAATCCCTTTTTAATTAGTGAAGTCACTGGCTGTTGGATTGCATTAACATTCACCTCAAAATGATCTGCAATCTCCTTATAAGAAGGTGAGTAACCGTTTGCGGCTATAAAGCTCTCAATAAATTCACCGATTTGCTGCTGTTTTTTCGTAATTTTATCCATTTTTATATACTGTAATTTTAAACAGTGTATAAATATACAGTATTTCTAAAGGTAAGTCAAGCAATAAATTATAGAATTTTATACACTAAAATATTGTGCTAATATTGAATAGGTAAGGAAGTAGTAAGACCTTTAATTAATAAGTGGTTTTCACCATATTTATGCAACCTAAACTTACTCATATGGCTATTCCGAAAGAAGTTGTATGGGAGATTGATCCTCATACAATAGCTAAACACAAAATCCTAAAAGCGTATTTAGATGCTTGGTATCCAATTCTCAAAAGCACGAGTTCTCGATTGAATTACATAGATGGCTTCTCTGGTCCGGGTAAATATCTGGGAAGTGAATTAGGTTCACCCTTAGTGGTGATAGATCTAGCACTAAAGCATCAATCTTTGAATGGGGTAGAATTGAATTTCATCTTTGTCGAGGAAAATCTAGCAAGGAAAGAAAACCTTGAAAAGGAGATAAGTGTTTTAAAACTTCCAGATCATTTCAAGATAGGAATTGTTCACGGCGAATTTCATGAAGTAATCGGTAAGATTTTAGATGAGTTGGAGAGAAGTGGTGAAAATTTAGCTCCAACGTTTGTTTTTATTGATCCCTTTGGATTTGCGGGTATCCCTTTTTCTATAATTGAAAGATTGATGAAAATACCGAGAGTGGAAGTCTTGATTACGTTTATGGTTAATAGAATAAATCAGTTCATTGGAGACCGTAAAAACAATCAGCATATAATTAATTTGTTTGGCTCTGAAAAAGTACTTGAAATGCTTGACGAAAACCGTGGAAATAGATACGAAGTACTTAGAGCTTTTTATCAAAAACAACTTCATAATGTCGCTGGAGCAAAATTTGTACGATACTTTGGCATGAAAGATGTTAACGATAGACCAATTTATGATTTATTCTTTGCTACAAAACACCCGTTGGGACACATAAAAATGAAGGAAGCAATGTGGAATATTGACAACGAAGGCTTATTTCAATTTTCAGACGGTACAGACCAAAATCAAATTGTTCTTTTTCAACCTGATTCCAGAAAAGTGCTTTTTGATATTATAAATGAGACAAGAACAAAACAGCGATATGAGGTGAAGAGAATTCGAAAATTTGTAGAGGACGAAACTGCTTTTCTTGAAAGACATATGAAGAAGAGTTTGGAATATGCTGAGGAGAATAAGTTTATAGATGTAGATCTCATCAAAAGTAATGGACAGAAAAGACGAGGAAAAACGTTTCCTGATGATGTAATAATTAATTTCAAATAGATTATTTTATGGCACAATCATCAATTGAATGGACAGAGTTAACCTGGAATCCCACCACAGGATGCTCCAAGATATCCCAAGGCTGCAAATTCTGCTATGCTGAAGTCATGACGAGAAGACTTAAAGCTATGGGAATCGATAAGTATAAAGATGGATTCAAAGTGCGCATCCATCCCGAGACATTGAAGATTCCCTATACCTGGAAATCCTCAAAAGTGGTATTCGTCAATTCAATGAGCGATCTTTTTCATGAAGATATTCCGCTTGATTTCATTAAGCAGGTGTTCAGAGTAATGAACGATAATGGGCATCACATATTTCAGGTTCTGACTAAAAGGGCGGAGAGGCTTCTGGAGGTTCATAAAGAACTTAACTGGACGCACAATATATGGATGGGGGTATCAGTTGAAGATGAGAAAGTTGTTGACAGGATTGATTTTCTCAGGAAGACCAATGCCCGCGTTAAGTTTCTATCATGCGAACCTTTGATAGGTCCGTTGGAAAAAATGAACCTGAAGAAAATAGATTGGGTGATTGTCGGGGGAGAGAGCGGACATAATCCAAGGCCAATGAAACCTGAGTGGGTGCTGGATATTCAGCAGCAATGTAGAGATTCGAAGGTTGCATTCTTCTTCAAGCAATGGGGCGGAAGAAATAAAAAAGCAGCAGGCAGGATTCTTAATAATCAGACTTACGATGAAATGCCTACTCAAAAAGAGATATTAAAGGATGTTGCTTAGAATAGTGAGTTCTTTTTACAGCGACTATTGTAGTTCACATTTTTGACATTTGGATTTTGAAATTTGACATTCTACGCATATGGCCTACACACAAAACCAGGTTTATAAACCTATTGAAGTAATTTCATACTTCCACAATTCCAAAGTTGATATACTTAAATTCCGCTGGGATAAACGTACCTACAAAGTTAGCCGCATTGCCAATACTTGGCGGCTGCCGGATAACGAGGAGGGATTCAAAACCCATTTCACAGTGATATGTGAGGATGAGGGTGTGATATGCGAAATTTCATTTCACCACAAGAGCATGAAATGGGAGATCATACAGTATGATACGCTTGCATGAATGTTGATCATAAATAACTTCTCTTTTGCACCCTTATTTTATAAATTGAAAAAAACATCAAAAATCAGTATTTTTGTGCTCTGTTTTACCAGTTAGTAAAAAATGGAACGGCTTTGATGAGGAAGTGGGCTTATTCATTTTTACACTTTCAAGTAATGAAATATTTTTAATTTAATGCTGAGGCGAAAAAAATGACAAACAATCAAAAGCTTAAAGATTGGGTCGGGCAAATGGCGGAACTTTGCCAGCCTGATTCTGTCCATTGGTGCGATGGATCCGAAGAAGAGAACCGTAGTTTAATTGAGAAGTGCGTAAAAAGCGGACAGTTTGTGCCCCTCAAAAAACGTGAAAACAGCTACTGGGTTGTTTCAGATCCCAGTGATGTTGCCCGCGTTGAAGATAAGACTTTCATCTGCTCCAAAGAGAAAAAAGAATCCGGCCCTACAAATAACTGGATGGCCCCCGATGAAATGAAAGGCATCTTAAACGGCCTATTTAAAGGATGTATGAAGGGCAGAACCATGTATGTTATTCCTTTCAGCATGGGTCCTTTGGGTTCAAACATTTCGCACATCGGAGTTGAGCTTACCGATTCACCTTACGTTGTGATCAACATGCGCATAATGACACGCATCGGCAAAAAGGTTTTGGATGTTCTCGGTGCCAGCGGTGAGTTTGTTCCGGCAATTCACTCAGTAGGCTACCCGCTTGCAGAAGGACAAAAAGATATCGCATGGCCGTGCAGTACAACTAAATACATTGTTCACTTCCCGGAAGAAAAAGCAATTTGGTCTTATGGCAGCGGCTATGGCGGAAACGCGCTGCTAGGTAAAAAATGCTTCGCGTTAAGAATTGCTTCGGTTCTTGCAAAAGAGCAGGGCTGGCTTGCCGAACATATGCTTATACTCGGCGTAACACCCCCCGGCGGAGAGAAAAAATATATCGCCGCTGCATTCCCAAGCGCATGCGGAAAAACAAACCTCGCAATGCTTACGCCTTCACTTCCCGGATGGAAAGTTGAAACAGTGGGCGATGATATCGCATGGATGAAGTTCGGTGAAGACGGCAGGCTGTACGCAATCAATCCGGAATACGGTTTCTTCGGTGTTGCGCCCGGCACTTCAATGAAGACTAATGGCAATGCAATGCTATCGATGACTAAAAACTCAATATTTACAAATGTTGCGCTTACCGATGACGGCGATGTTTGGTGGGAAGGTATGACCGATGAAAAACCGGCTCACTTGATAGATTGGCATAAAAACGACTGGACACCCGAGAGCAAAGAGCTTTCTTCGCACCCGAATTCCAGGTTCACCGCTCCTGCATCACAGTGCCCGGTTATCGACCCGGCATGGGAAGACCCGAAGGGCGTACCCATTTCAGCAATTCTTTTCGGCGGAAGAAGAGCATCATTCGTTCCGCTTATCACCGAGGCATATGACTGGAACCACGGTGTATTCATGGGCTCATCATGCTCAAGCGAAATGACCGCAGCAGCAGCCGGAACGGTTGGCAAGCTGAGGCATGACCCGTTCGCAATGCTTCCGTTCTGCGGATATAACATGGGCGACTACTTCGGTCACTGGATAAATATCGGCAAAACTCACGATGCTGCGAAGCTTCCGAAGATATTCTACGTGAACTGGTTCCGAAAAGATGAGAACGGCAAATTCATGTGGCCCGGATATGGTGATAATATCCGCGCTATCAAATGGGCTATTGAACGCGTTGCCGGAACCGGCAAAGCAGTAGATGCCCCGATAGGAAGGCTGCCCGAGGTTGAGTCATTCGATATATCCGGACTCGATATGAGCAAAGAGACCCTCGAAAAGCTGTTTGCAGTTGATAAGGAGCTTGGTATTGCAGAGGTAAATGAAATGCGCGAGTATTACAAAATATTCGAAGGCACATTACCGGCAGAGCTTAGCGCCGAAGCAGATAAAGCTGAAGAAAGATACAGGAAATCTTAAAACAGTAACATTGTATTGTAAATGAGATGCCCGGTAAAAGCCGGGCAGCTCAAAATCCAAATTATAGCGGTTATCGAAAGACCGCTTGCTCCAGAATTGTAAAATGAAACATACATCATCAGTACATATTTGATTTTTTTTTGATTCCCGCTAATGCGGGAATTTTTTTTGCTTTAATTGTAAATCGTCTGTTTTATACTCAATCAATTATATGACATTAATTATACTGCAGCTAATCTTACTGTAATAACATGATAACACGATTAATTATAATTTCTCTTTTCTGCATGGCGATCGTTGCCGCCGGTATTATTGGAATGAGAAAAACCAAGTCATTTAACGATTATTTTCTGGGAGGCGGAAAGATCGGCGCATGGATGACTGCCTTCACTTATGGCACGGCTTACTTTTCTGCGGTACTGTTCATTGGGTTTGCGGGACAAGTAGGCTGGAATTTTGGTTATTCCGGCTTATGGATAGCTCTATTCAATTCACTTGTTGGTGTACTGGGCGTTTGGTGGATAATGGGCCACCGTATCAAGCAAATGTCAATAGAATACAAAGTGGCAACACTACCTGAATATCTGGAGAAAAGATACAACAGCAAAGGATTGAAGCTCTATTCCTCGATCGCGATATTCTTCCTCTTCATCCCATACTCTGCGGCAGTTTTTATCGGGCTCTCATATCTATTCAAAGTAACATTTAATATTGATTACTCTTTGGCGCTCATTTTTATGGGCGGCTTCACCGGGCTATACCTTGTACTTGGCGGCTATAATTCTATGACGATGATTGATGTTGTTTTCGGCATCATTATGATCATTGGCTGCGCAGTATTATCCTACACAACTGTTACCGCCGCCGGGGGATTCGAAACACTGACTGCTAAGCTCTCGTCACAGGATCCCAGGCTCGTTTCCTGGATGGGACCGGCTGGCTTCTGGAATCTATTCTACCTAACTTTCCTCACTTCCGTGGCGCCGTTTGCCATGCCGCAGCTTATACAGAAATTTTACGCAGTGCGTGATAAAAAAGCTATCAGAACAGGCATGATAGCATCAACATTGTTTTCTGTAATTATCGCTTCGGTTGCATACTTTGTTGGCTCCACATCGCGGGTTTTCCTCACACCGGAGAATGCTCCCAATGCATTCAGTAACGGCAAGCCGGTGTTCGATTCACTTATGCCCGATCTGCTCAGTAAAGTAATTCCCGAATACTTGTTTGTACTGATGCTGCTTCTGATACTCTCGGCATCAATGTCAACACTTGCCGCTATTATTCTGATCTCAAGCTCATCTGTAGTAAAGGATTTTTATGCAGGATTTATCAACAAAAATGCATCTGATAAAAAATTGACAAACCTGATGCGGGCCTCTGCGCTTATATTTATAATTATTTCGGTTATACTGGCATATATTAAGCCAGCAACTATTGTGATAATACTGGGGATTTCCTGGGGTGCAATTGGCGCTGCGTTCCTTGGGCCATTTTTCTGGGGTTTGATGTGGAAGAGAACTTCGCTGGTTGGGGCATTTTCTTCTTCTGTTATCGGACTTGGTACATGTTTGGTTTTGTACTTTACGGGTTCATCCTCCCCTGAAGCGGGAACAATAGGGATGCTGCTCTCATTTATACTTTGTCCGCTCGTGAGCTTAATAGTACCGGAGAAATCTGTTTTGCAGGCTTAAAGAAAAGCATTAACAGGAAACATATCAAATTCCCCTCAGGAGAGGTCGTAGAACTGGCACTGACAGTGGTGCCCGCAGGGCGGTATGTTATATCTTGCAAACCCTTGCATTTACAATCATAACTTATTAATTTTGTATATCACGCAAAGATAGAGGGCTTTATCCGTTAAAAAAACGGGTGAAGCCTTTTTAATTAGTCAAACAAAAAAGCATGAGCAAGGGAAATATTAATATTAAACTAAGACCTTTGAAGCTACTATATTTGATAAGCCCTTATTCAAAGGCCGATTTTTTAAAAGTCATTAACGTAAACTCATTTTTATGGGGTGGTGTTTATAATCCAATTGTACAATATTACAAAAGGAATCCTGAGCCTTGGAGATTTGATGTTTTTAGGAAAAAAAGTAAACAGGTTATTGAAGGATACATTGATACTTTTGATCCCGATTATATTGTCAATTCAAGTAATATGGACTTAAGCAAACTCTATATTGGAAATAGAGAAATTATCTCAATTGATGATATTTT
>JACSRQ010000125.1 GCA_014879675.1 Ignavibacteria bacterium | reverse complement strand
AACCAAATGGTTAAATATAATTATTATTATTCATCTGGGTTTTTATGGCGCAGAATTCATGTTATAGCTGCGGGGAAACGAACGAGGCAGGAAAAACTATTGTAATTTTTTGGTATATAACCACGCCCACCAGATAAGAACAAGCTGAAGAGGAAGCCTTACAATGGCGATCCATAGATCGGGATTATTAGTGTTTACATAATTTATCATCATTTGGATATTTGCAGGGAATACAGCAACCAGCAGTGCTATGATTCCCCATGCAGCCATTCTGCGTGTTCGGCGGGGGAGAAGCAGTAATCCAAGCAGACTCTCGCAAACTCCGCTGATATAAACCAGCTCAAGGTGCCATGGCAGCCAGGGCGGCATGATGGCAGTGTAGAAACCCGGATTTACAAAATGCATTATTCCTGCGAGAATGTACAACGCAGACATAACATAAAGCAAGATATTTTTTATACGTGTCATGAAACTATAATAACTCAATTTTGTAACAAAGCAAAGGTGTTAAGGGATAGTTAATAATATTCCTTACTTTGCAATAGGAGTTACGCATAGCCAATTTGTTTTATTCGCCGCCTTCGGGTCCGTAAAATAAAACCCAAGTTGAAAAATCATCGGGAAACTCTTCGAAGCGGTGCTCAACACCCGCGGGTACGAAGAGGAAATCGCCCGGCGCGAAATCAACATACGTACCTGCATTGTAGAATCTGCCTGTACCGGATGTTATTATATAAACCTCATCCCTTGTGTGGGGAGTCTGTTTATCTATTTTGTTAGGCTTATACAGCTCAACAACAAGCGAGCCGTGGCTGAAGAATTCAACGAACTCTTTGCCGGATGCCTGTAATTTTTCTTGCGTTGATTTGAGGGCGAGATGGTTGTTGGACATATAAAATTAGTTATAGTTTATCTTCTGCAGGGAACGCATCTGAGCTATTGTCTGCAAACGCGTGTAACCACATTTGAACATATTATTTAGAAACGAAGTGAATCTTTAAGATGCGTTCCTCACAACTATTTATTTTCCTGGCCATTTAAAACTGCATCGTAATATTTTTCTCTCAATTCTGTGATCTTAGCCTTTCTCTCGTTTTTCTTATTCTCAATATCCAATTCCCACTGAAGAGGATTGTTTTCAATATACAACTGGATATTCCCGTATTCTTTTTCATTCCTAATGATCCTGTCATGAAATGAACTTTGCCATAAAGAGTTCATGGATTTTTCTATTTTCTTAACTCTTTTGGTAACACCGGATTTATAAACCTGTACAACTTTTGATAGAAGCATTTTGGTCCGATCATGTGGTATGTCTTCAGCGGAACGCATCTCGGAACTAGTAGTTTCATTTGGCGTTAAACGTGCTAAAGAAGATTGTAAGGGCTGTGCAATTCTTCGTTCAGATGCGTTCCCTACAGGCAAATTTTCGATGATATTTATTATGCAATGCACATGATTTGGCATCACGATGAACCGGTCTATCAATATGTTATTAAAGACCTTGGTTATTCCGGCGATCATTGATGAAGCGATCTTTCCGCTTGAATTTAGTACCATTTCACCTCTTACAATTTCGCCAAATCTGTCCATGCGGTTTTTCGTGCAAATGGTAACAAAATAGCCGCCGCCTTTCGAATAGTCATAATCCTTCAGCCTGGTCGGTTTCCTCTGTTTCATTGATTTGAAAAACTTAAGTTTGATTTTTAATATTCTTGCTAATGCCTGGAGCACAAAGATAATCATATCTCCAACCTTAGAAATCTTAGCTGTAGGGAACGCATCTGAGCATTATTATGATAGACTCGTTAAGCCCCTAAATGTTTTTTGTTTAGGACTAAAATGATCTTGGAGATGCGTTCCGAAATAGCAGAGTGAATGCTCTTTGTTATTTGCTCTTTGTTATTTGCTCTTTGCTATTTGATCAACGTACTCACTATGAAACGCCCGCATCTTCTCTACCAGCGATTCCATCTCATCGCGGGGCGGGAGGAAGGTTGTTCGGAAGTGCAATGTGCCGGGCAACTGGCCGAATCCCGAGCCGGGAACAACACAAATCCCCGTTTCTTCAAGCAGCGCCATGCAGTAATCATTGTCCCTCTTGCTTTCGTAGGCAAGCCGCTCAGCAGCTGACATCTTCGATACATCTGCTGTATGCGGCAGCTCGAATTTAACGAATGCATACATCGCGCCCTGCGGCACATCGATCTCCATTCCTTCGATACCGTTCAATCCTTTGCCAAGTATTTCAGCTTTTGCCTTCAGCTCGCTCAGGATGCCATCGCGCTCCTGCACATACAGGTCATAACTTGCTTCACCTTTCTGAGGGGGAGTGACCACAAGATATGTTACAAGCTGTCCCACAGTGTTTGAGCACAGGCTAATCGATTGCAGCTTAATGAATTCTGCCATAACATCTGCGGGTACATTGCGGATCTCCAGAAAGCCGCCGCGGTGGCCGCACTCACCCATGAATCCTTTACTTACCGAGTGAAAGCTGAACAGCGTTGTTTCATTATCACCTAACTGATGCATAACCTTCGCAAATGAATGGAACATGCCGTCAATTGCATACACATTATCTTGATAGACTTCATCCGCCATGATAGCGAGCTTGTGTTTTCTGGCAAACTCGATTACCATCTTAACATTTTCAAAAGAGAGCACAGCGCCGGTTGGATTCCCGGGGTTTATAACTACAATTGCAACGGGATCAATACCTTTTGCTTTGGCATCGTTCAGACTCTTAGTCAATATCTCTTCATTAAGCTGCCATGAGTTTGCCTCATCAAGGTAATAACCTATTTGGCTTCCGCCATAAAGCTCAATGGTTGCGCTGTAGAGCGGGTACTGGGGGATGGGTATCATAAATCCATCGCTCGGTTTCTTCAGCAGCGCAGTGAGTACTGCCGAAACACCTTTTGATGCGCCGTCGGTCATAATTATCTGATTCTCATCTGCGGGAATGCCGTCACGCTTTGTGATATACTCTGCAATAGCCTGTTTCATGAACGGAGTGCCCGCGCTTTGCGTGTAAGCGCCGGTACCGTGCGGCATCATGTGATGCAGCTTCTTCGCACGCTCAATCATATCTTTTGGGAAAGCGCTTAGTGCTTTTTCATTTTCAAGCAGCGCGGGGTATTCCATTAAGCCAAGTACCTGGCGAATGTATGTAAGTGGTTTCTGTTTCAGAGCCTGGGGATTCCCGATATTGCAGTAAATAATTTTTTTGCCCTGTTTTTCCAGTTCCTGCGCGCGAATAACAATCGGACCGCGTACGGCATATTCAGCAGTCAGTAAATGAGGATTAAGATCTTTGAGTGATATCATTTTTTTGAGTTTCAGGTTTTAAAATAGTTATAAATTTCCGGAAAGTTCCGCCAATATTGGGTCTAATTTTATTATCAAACCGTTTTGTAATCAGTAAAATAAATATTCAAAACTCTATATTAAACATATTTTAAAACTCCACAAAAACAGCTTTTGGGGAATTGTTATTGCATTGTCACCCTGAACTTGTTTCAGGGTCTGCTTGCATACTCCAAGAAGTAAGAGTATTGCGAAAGATGCTGAACCGAGTTCAGCATGACAGAGATGGGGCATAAATCATCTATTGTTTGTCACCCTGTACTTGTTTCAGGGTCTGCTTGCATACTCCAAGAAGTAAGAGTATTCCGAAAGATGCTGAACCGAGTTCAGCATGACAGAGTAGTGCTTTGTCACCCTGAACTTGTTTCAGGGTCTGCTTTTATACCCATAGATTTATGAGTAGGGCCAAAGATGCTGAACCAAGTTCAGCATGACAGAGCAGGGCATTGTCACCCTGAACTTGTTTCAGGGTCTGCTTTCGTACCCATAGAAGTAAGAGTATTGCGAAGGATGCTGAACCGGGTTGAGCAAGAGAATTAAGCCAGCAATTCAACTAAAAAAATCACAATACATTCCACTATTTCTGAGTTTTTGGATTTCATTGTAACTACTATATTATAACGGTATATTTGTTGAATATCCGAATTAAATTGATGATTATGAACGAGAATAATGATAATTCAGGCGATAATGTGAAGGATTTGGTACCGGAAAAAGCACCTGTATTAAATGAATCTGTAACTGAGACTAAAGAGAACAAAGTTACAGCTCCACAAGAACCTGAATCAAATCAAAACATCACCGAAGGTGATAAATCTGCCGCTGAAAAACCGGCAGAGCAGTATTCAAACGGTGATAAACCAAATGGCGATAAACCCGCAAATCCCAAATTTGCCGGTAAGCCTCAAAACAGCGAACGCTCTTCAAAGCAATCAGGTGAGCAGCGCACGCAGAACCGCCATCAAAGGCCAAAAGGAGATACGATCTACTCTGACGCAAGAAGCCTTGCGGTAAAAATTCTGACGCGGGTAGAAAGAACCGATTCATACCTTGATAAGCTTATCGATTACGAGATCCGCACAGATGTGCTTAATGATTACGATAAGTCATTGCTCAATGAGATTTGCCACGGCGTTATAAGGTGGATGCGCAGGCTTGACTGGTTCTTAAACGGTTTCTACCGCGGCAACTGGGAAAAATGCACACCCGAGATCAAGAACACACTTCGCGTAGCGTTATATCAAATATTATTCCTGAATAAAATTCCGGACTTTGCCGCAGTAAATGAAGCTGTTGAGTTCGTCAAGCGCATCAGCACACAAAAGCATGCTGATGTTGTGAACGGCCTTCTGCGTACAATTATCCGTACAAAAAATGACCTCGTTTATCCGACCCGCGAAATTGACGAAGTAAAATACCTGGGCATTATGCAGTCACATCCAAACTGGATGGTGAAAAGGTGGATACAGCGTTTTGGATTTGACGATGCGGTAATTTTTGCGGAGTCGAACAATAAACGCCCGATATTAACATTAAGAGTAAACACGATTAAAACCAACCGCGAGCAGGTTTTAAAAAGATTTGAAGAACGCAATATAGTTTACCGTACATGCAGGTACATCGATTATTTTATCACGCTGCGTTTGATGTCGAAGATATATCTTGATGAAGATTTTATGAACGGGATGTACACCGTGCAGGATGAAAGCGCGGGACTTCCTGCTGTTCTGCTGAAACCAACTGAAAATGATGTAGTGCTTGATATGTGTGCCGCACCCGGCGGGAAGTCAACTCACCTTGCGCAGATAATGGGCAACAAAGGCCGCATTTATTCTGTTGATAAGTATGAGGCGAAAATAAAGATGATGAAGCAGACCGGCGAAAGGCTTGGCATTACAAATATTGAGTTTGTAATTGATGATGCTTCCGACCTGCAGGATGAAAAAGTTAAGGATATGAAGTTTGACAAGATACTGCTTGATGCGCCGTGTTCGGGTATGGGTGTACTTTCAAAAAAACCCGAGATAAGATGGAAACGCGAGATGGAAGATATCTACGCCCTGGCTGAAATTCAGAAACGGTTGCTCGCTTCGGCGGTGAAATACCTGAAGCCGGGCGGGGTAATTGTCTATAGCACATGTTCAACCGAGCCTGAAGAGAATATGGATGTGGTAAAAGATTTCCTAGAAAAAAATCCTGATTTTGAAATTGAAAGTGCATCTAAATTTGTAAAGCATGACCTTGTGAACGCTGAAGGATGTATAGAAACATTTCCGCACAAGCATAATATTGATGGCTCATTTGCCGCAAGACTTGTAAGAAAAAGTTGAGTTGTCTCCGCGAAAGCGGGGGATCCACAGCCGTAAATCTCAAATGCTGTTCAAGAAGTACTGTTGCAATCATCACAAAAGCAATTTTTATAGTTCTTCCCTCAGGGGGAAAATTCAAAAACAAATGTTTAAACTTTCTAAAAAAGTAGAGTACGGTCTGATTGCCGTAAAACATATGGCGATGGCGGGAGAAAATTCGGCCTGTTCTGCCAAGGAAATTTCGGATAAATACAACATTCCGTATGACCTGCTTTCAAAGATCCTCCAGAAGCTTAAAAAGGAGGGTATACTAAACTCTGTACAGGGTACTCATGGGGGCTATATACTGAATGAGAAGCCAAACAAGCTTACGCTGGCAATGATATTTAATGCGATCGAAGGTTCAAGTTATATACTTGACTGCGGGCAGCACGAAGACCCTGAAAGCTGTTCCATTTATGAAACATGTATATTGAGCAGTCCGTTAAAAAAGATACAAAGACAGATCAACAGTTACTTCAATTCAACAACACTCGAAGAGATAGTATAGTATTAATGATAAAATTCCCAATTTACCTGGATAACCATTCAACCACGAAGGTTGATCCTCGGGTATTGGAAGCGATGCTGCCATACTTCACCGAGTATTACGGGAACGCTTCCAGCAAGTCGCACGAGTTCGGCTGGAAAGCCGAAGCGGCAGTTGAGTTCGCCCGTAAACAATGTGCAAGGCTTGTAAATTGTGAGCCGCGTGATATAATTTTTACAAGCGGCGCAACGGAATCCGTTAACCTTGCATTAAAGGGCGCTGCAGAAGCCAATGCCGCAAAAGGGAATCACATTATTACTTCACTTATCGAACATGAAGCTGTGCTCGATACATGCAAAAATCTGGAAAGCAGAGGATTCCGGGTAACTTATCTGCCGGTTGATGAATTCGGAATGGTTTCGCCTGAAACGCTGGAAAAAGCCATTACTCCGCAAACAATTCTGGTATCGATAATGTGGGTGAATAATGAGATTGGAACCATTCAACCTATTGGAGAACTTTCAGAAGTTTGCAGGGAGAAAAAAATTTTATTCCATACGGATGCGACACAGGCAGTAGGCAAGCTGCCCATAGATCTTGCGGCAATGCATATTGACCTGATGAGTTTTTCATCACATAAGATATACGGACCTAAAGGTGCGGGAGCACTTTATAAAAAAGGGAAAATTCCGCGTGTTAGAATTACTCCCCAGCTTGATGGCGGCGCACAGGAAAAAGGCTTAAGAGCCGGCACGCTGAATGTTCCGGGTATAGTTGGATTCGGCAAAGCATGCGAAATAGCAATGACTGATATGGCTGCTGACCAGGCGAGAATCAAAGAACTGCGGGAAAGACTTTACTCCGGGCTGATTGGAGGTGTCGAAAACATCAAACTGAACGGCCACCCCGAAAAAAGAATTAACGGCAATTTGAACATAAGCATAAGTAATATTGATGCAGATTCACTCATGATATCGATCAAAGATATCGCTGTATCAACAGGCAGCGCCTGTTCTTCAGAATCAGTTGAGCCATCGCATGTATTGACGGCTATCGGGATCGATAACAAACTAAAAAGGTCAACCATAAGATTTGGTGTAGGGAAGTTCAACACTGCTGAAGAAATAGATTATACAATTGAAAAGGTAACGGAGAAAGTTAAATATCTTTTCAGCATCATGCCTGAAGCTAAAAGGAACATGAAAGGAGATCATGCCTCTGTTTAAGTTTAGTATTTTTATACTCGCACTATTGATCTCATTCAGTTCAATGGCACAGGTTAAGAATAAAACGACAAAACCTAAAACCGAAAAGAGCAAAATTGAGCTTAGCTTTAATCTTGGCTATTCGTACCCGCTGCTTGAAGCGCATGGTGACAAAGTTACCATAAATGCTGCAGAAGACCAGGTCTTTATCGATGGCAAAAGGCTGCTTGTATCTGATAATTTTGGTACGAACACGGGCTACAGCGCGCAAACATTTTTTAAATACAGCTTTTTAAGCAAAGGTCGCGCGAAAATACTCTTCAATCTGGGGTATAACAACCTGCATGGTACATATCCCGGTCCTTCCGGTTATGATATCGGCGTGCGTATTCAGTCATTCAGCATCGGCGCAGGCGCAGAGATAAATCCGATAGGGCATGAAAAGACATTTTACCCCGGTGTATTCGGTCTGCTGCGCGCCAACTTCGTTGGCGGAGAGACTTTCCACCGCGCGGGGCTGGATTTCTTCAAGGTTACTCCAAGATACGGCTATTCTGCCGGATTTAAACTCAATTACAACCTAAAGCGCAACCTGGGCATGCATTTGGGATATAGCTATTCATACGATAACCTTTGGAATAAACAGGCAGATGAAACTGTTACGGGCGATGAACATGTTATAGTTTTAAGAGATAAATCCAGCACAACCAACGGCCTTGATTCAGATAGAAGAATAGCATACTGGTCATTATATTTGGGTATGAATTTTTTCTTTAATTAGCTTAATTTTGCGGATTCAGTTAACTGGTCCGTTTTTCGGCATACTTGACCTCACCCCCTAACCCCCTCTCCTGAAAGGAGAGGGGGAATAACGAAACTCTTGAGTTTTTTCTACCCTCTCCTCTTGGGAGAGGGGCTGGGGGTGAGGGGAAAAACATATTTCTAAAAAAAGATACAACTTTCGTGTATTAAGATATAATAAATAGTCATTAAATCAGAGCAGCGTTTAACAATATAAAAATCACATAAAATGGAAGAAACGAAAACAGCAATAAACACAGAGTTAAAACAGCCGGAAGTTACTGATGGCATCGCATTAACAGAAAAAGCGATCGGCGAAGTAAAAAAGATCATGGCTGAAAACTCTATCCCTGCGGACTATGTTCTTAGAATAGGGGTTAAAGGCGGCGGATGTTCAGGGCTTTCGTACACACTTGGATTTGATGCCGAGCTTAAACCTGCCGATAAGGTGCTTGAATTCGAAGACGTTAAAGTTGCCGTTGACTGGAAGAGTATTTTGTACTTAACCGGCACAACGGTTGATTATACCGATGGCCTTAACGGCAAAGGATTTGTTTTTAACAATCCCTCTGCTAAAAAAACATGCGGCTGCGGAAGCTCGTTTGGTGTTTAACTCTGAACAGGCTTAGCGCCTGCAGAAGTTATCCATTAACCATTTAAAACCGGAGCAGCTATGAGTTCAACCAGCAGGAGGAAATTCCTCAAAACTTCTGCACTTGGTGCAGTTTCGCTTGGAGTTTTATCAAAATTTGAATATCTGAATAATAAATATATTCCGGGTTTAACACCCGGTGAACCTAAAGGAGGTTTTAATACAATGGCTTATGAATGGAAATTCAATCCGCGTCCTTACAGCGATGAAGAGGCTAAAACACTTTTGAAAGATGTTATCGATGCCGAAACTACCGACTGGCATTATAACACACACCACAAAGGCTACGTAACATTCCTGAACAACATCGAAAAAGAGCTTGAGTCTGCCGACCTTTCGAAAGCGAACGGCAACTGGAGCGATATCGGTGAGCTTAAAAGAAGGTTCACATGGAACCATTCCGGTGCATACCTGCACGATGTGTATTGGGATAACATGGGCGGCGATGGCGATATCTCTAAAGGTCCCGATGTTAAAAAAGCCATTGAAGAGAACTTCGGTTCTTTTGATAACTGGAAAGCTGAATTCAAAGCATGCAGCGTAGCTGCAAAGCTCAGCGGCTGGGGATTGCTTGTATTCGACAGGCTTTATTCCGGCAGGCTCATCAACGTGTTGGTTGATGAACACCAGTATGGCGCAATCTGGGGCGGCGTTCCGCTTGTAGCATGCGATGTATTTGAACATGCTTACTACCATAAAGATGGTCCGGGCAGGGCAAAGTATATTGATAATTTTATCAATGGCCTGAATTGGGCACGGATCAACGACCGCTTCAACAAGTATTGCAAATAATTAAATACAACATCATTTTTTTGCGGGGAAAATACTGATTGAAAAATATATCGATCTTTCTGTTTGCAGTTATGCTTTTTACCGCATATTCATGCGGCAATAAAAGCGGCGATAAAACGGGAGATAAAACTTCCGGCAGCGAAAAAAGGGAATTCGGCTGGAGAGATGATATCTCTGCATCCGATATTCCTGATTTTCCTGTGAAGGGATCCATCGGCGGCAAAGAAGTGCAGTTTGCCTATATTAATTTTGAAAACTGGCGCGGCTCAAAAGATAACGTGATAAACTTCTCGCTTGCGAAACCGGAGCAGAACTGCGGTTTCATCGAGAACTTCGAAGGGTTCACGCTTATGAATAAAGGCGCAGGCTTCAGCCAGGGGCCGTGGCTGAAGGCAAAATTTGCCGATGACCCCAAAACCTACCAGAGCAGCTTCAGGCTCTCAGGCAGCAAATCCGCTGACCCGTGGAATTGCGCTCTTGAGATAGAAAGTATTGGCGATAAAACCGTTAAGGGTAAGATAGCACTTTTCTTCAATGATGCTTCCAAAAGCTGGGTTGCAGGCAGGTTTGAGGCTGTGCTTTGCAATAATTAATATCCGGCAGCTTTTATTACACAGACTATTAACTAAACTATTCTATACTACAGCATGAAAACAAAATTTAATTTACTTGTTTTGATCTTTACAGCAGCAGCTTTTGTTTTTTCAGCCTGCGGAAAACAGGAACAGAAAACCGATGGCGAAAAGAAAGATTCAACCAAAACCACACAGAACCAGAACCAAACTGCCGGTGATAATAAAACCACACCGCAGAATACCGATCCGAAATCTAACGAGCTTGGTATAAAAGAAGGAATGCCCGCTGACTACCCTGCTGATGTTCCCCAGCCGTTAAATTCAAAATGCCTCGGCTCGCTGAATACATCAGAAGGTACAGTTGTTACATTTGAATCAACCGATAAGCCGAAAGCTATTCTCGCGCCGTTTACTGAAGGTGTGGAAAAAGCCGGATTCAAAAAAGGCGAAGGCGAAATGATGAGCGATGACGGTGGTATGAGTATGTGGACAAAAGATAAAAGAGAAGTAAGTATTATGCTTGCTTGGGATAAAGATAAGAACATCTCTTCTGTTGTAGTTACTTATAAGTAACGTTCATTTCACAATTAATGAGAACAATTTTCAGAATATTAAGCCCGGTTCAGCTTTTGCTGCTGGGCTTATTTTTTTCCATCTGTACAGGTGAGCTTGTTTCACAGACATATCCTATTGTGTTTGTTTCGCGAAACCTTGTTCAGGGCGGAAGCGTTTACTATCCGCAGGCGGGACTTTTGCCCGGTATGGGACCGTATTCGCGCTCAGCAGTTGTGGGCGGCAGACTGCTTGTGAGGGAAGCAAACGGAACGGTTAGAGTTCTGGTTGATAGTACCATGAATTTTTCAGGCAAAACTCTTATAGATGTTTCTGACCCCGCAGTTTATTGGGACGCATCAAAAATTGTGTTTGCGGGAATTGAACACCGCGACAACTCATGGAGAATCTATGAGATAAGAACTGATGGCAGCGGATTCAGACAGATCACAACTTCATCAAGGAATATTAACCTCTCACAGTTCGGACCGATCGCTTCAAAGTTTGTTAAATATGATGACCTTGATCCATGTTACTTACCTGATGGCAGGATATGTTTCTCAAGCACAAGATACCCTTCACTTTCGCAATACACAGGAACAAGAGCAACGAATCTATATATTGTAGATTCTACTTCACTTAACCTGCACCGGATAACGACCGAGCGTAACGGGGCTGATGAACCTACAATCGATCCAAACACAGGAAAAATTGTTTTCAGCCGCTGGTGGCTGAATATTGATCATCCATCGATTCTAACCGCTAACGGACTCACCCGGGACTCAGCACTAGCTTTAACCAATGATGCTGCCAATGTTTGGTCAGCGGCAGAGATCAGACCTGACGGCGAAGGGCTGCATATCTATGCCGGAACAGGTGACCTGCGCACAGGGCAGAACAATTACAAGCCGTTTGTTATGAACGATGGCAAGATGCTGAGCGTTTTTTCTCCGGATCCTTCTATGGGTTATACATCGGGCAGTAATGGTGTTAGGTGGTTCAATGAAGGTATTGGGTATGGCAGCTATATTGTGGGTGTTAATCCTGCAAGCATGCAGCTATTTATAACTAATCCGCCTTCTTACGGCACTATGCAGCCGCCTTACGCAACCGATCCGGTTGAACTGCCAAATGGTGCAATACTCATATCCTATGCAACGCAGGTTGTGAACCAGGACTACGGTCTTTATACTGTTGATATTAACGGCAGCGGATTGCAGTTGTATTATGATATTCCGGGAAAGCTTGAGTTGAATGCAGAAGTTCTGCTTTCAAGGCCAGTGCCGCCAGTACTGATTGATGGTGTATGGGATGTTGCCGATGAGCTCCCCCCAACGCTTGATGCCGGAACCTGGTACAAAGATGGCGGCTTCAGGTTTGATTGCCTTAATATCTTTACCAATGGCGATGTTGATGTGCCCATGCAGGATGGCCCCCCAATTACAAGGTTCGCACAGATAAAGTTTTTCCTGAACTTCCAGAGGCAGGATCCGGACGGAAAAGATTCGGCTTTGTTCCTGACTTCATTCCCGGTTTTTCATACAGGGCAGATAGGTTTTGATAATGCGCCCGCAAATGTATCGATGTTTGAGCAGATAGTTGATAGCGCCGGACATGTTTTGCAGGGCTCTAAAGGGCAGGTGGCACATGTTATAGGTATGAATTACGGAAGGATTGGCACAGGGACAAAATGTGTCGGTTGCCACTCAGGTCATACAAAGATACCTGTTCCTTCAACAATTTCTGAAGGGTCATTTTTTAATGTATCCACATCCGCTGTGGTAACCCAAAGCTCTTTCAGGTATGTTAATGATTCGCTGCAATACCCCGGTAAACGTGTTGTTGATAGAAAGGCACAGAACGATACATCGATTGTAAACTGGATAGCAGGCGGCACAACAAATGAATATGTAAATTTGAAATGGAATGTACCCGTAGATATAAGGCGGTTTACGCTTTATAATGTGAAACCGAATCCTTCAACAAACACAAATATTCAGGTAACTGATTGCGAAGTATTCTTCTATTATAACGGTTCACAGGTAGAGCATATTCCAGGTACCGGCTCTATAAGCTACCAGGGCACAACATTCCAGGTTCCAACTGTGCATAAGATTGATGAGATGCGCGTTATAGTTAAATCTTTCACCGGCACTGTAAACGGTTTGAACGCTGCAGCATTAGCAGAGGTTGAAACTAATGCAAGGATATCCTATTATGATGTGTTCGGAATAACACAATTATCTGAAACCGCAGAGCGTTTTACATTGAACCAGAACTATCCAAATCCTTTTAACCCATCCACAAAGATCAGGTATTCACTGCCTATAACAGGCAATTCACTTATGAATGTGAAGATGTTCGTTTATGATATCACCGGTAGAATTGTCGGTGTATTGGTGAATTCCCAGCAGCGGTCGGGCGTGTACGAAGTTGATTTCGACGCTAAAAATATCGCCAGCGGTGTTTATTTCTATAAGCTTATCGTAGATAGCAAATATTCCGAAGTGAAAAAGATGATCGTGCTGAAATAGGGCTGAACAATTCAATTCTTGTTAGGAAAGGATTGATTCAAAAGATTTTTGTCATTCCTGCGAAGGCAGGAATCTTGAAAGATATGAAACAAGATCTTACAAAGACAAAACTTTTGAGTCAGTCCTTTTTCTGTTTTATTAAGACATTTATAATTATCTTTGAAGATTATGAAAAGTCTGATGATAAGTTATAGCCGCTTCATTTTTCGTTATCTCACGGCAACGGTTTTTGTTACACTTTTTCTATTTACATCGCCCGTTCAATCTCAGGAGCCTTCATTTACCATACTTTGTCTTGCAGCGCACCCCGATGATGAAGACGGCGCAACGCTTGCATACTATAATTACCTGTATGGATATGATGCTTACACAATCTTTTATACAAGGGGAGAGGGCGGGCAAAATGAGATCGGACCCGAATTGAATGATAAGCTGGGCAAGATACGTGAACAGGAGTGTTATGATGCAGCAAAGATCCAGGGTTCAAAAGCATTTTTTCTTGGTGAGCTTGATTTTGGGTTCTCGAAAACGGCAAAAGAAACCTTCAGGTTTTGGGGAGGCGAAGACTCCGTGCTGGCCAGGCTTGTTTACATGATACGCGTTATCAGGCCGGATGTTGTGATAACCAATCACGATACAATTACTACGAAACCCTATCGCCAGCATGGCAATCACCAGGCGGTGGGGATCACAATATTTGAAGCATTTGATAAAGCTGCTGATTACCATTACCACCCGGAACAGCTTGTTAATGGAATAGAACCCTGGCAAATAAAGAAGCTTTTCTTCAGGTCATTTGATTCCACAAAAGCAGATCTTTACAAAATAGATATATCAAAAACAATTTCTTATAACAATACTTCAATCGCCCAGATATCAAGAGATGCTCTTTCCATGCATAAAACACAGGGAATGGACAAAGTTGATAAGAACAGCCCGTTCTTTTTCGGAAACAGGTTTTACCAGCTTGTCAGAAGTGATAAAGAATATCACAGCGAAGGCAAGGACCTCTTTTCAGGCTTAATGCATAACATGAAGTGGAATACATCAGACCTGAAGTCCTATGAAACAAAGTACACTTACAGGACTGTGAATCCGGAAGACAGCCTGCAAATTAATAGCAGGATCAAACTAAATCCAGCAGCACATATTGGACTGGTTAAAACATACGATAATACTATTGAAAATATTCTGCAGGCATTCGGAATAAGGTACGATACAATTTCTGCGGATATGCTTAAAAATGGTGACCTGGGAATGTTCTCAACAGTGATACTTGACCTGAGAGCTTACCTGTACCGGCCGGACTTGGTTCACCATAACAAGAATGTACTGGACTATGCATACCAGGGCGGCAATGTATTGTGCTTTTACAACAAGCCGGGCGAATGGAAAGACAAATATGCGCCATATCCGCTATACTTAACAAATCTCAGGGTCACAGAAGAAGATGCGCCGGTTACGATACTTGACAAAAGGAATTATATCTTTACCAGGCCCAATATTATTGATGAAAGTGACTTCAATGGCTGGGTACAGGAGCGAAATGTTTATTTACCAACACCTATCATGAATGATACTGCTTCATCTTTGGGGAAATACAAAGAGCTTTTAGCTATGAATGATGAAGATGATCCGGTGCCATCAACCTCGCTGCTTTGGGCGGGTTACGGCAAAGGTACTTACACTTATTGCAGCCTCGCATTATACCGCCAGCTTAAGATATTCAACGAAGGAGCGCTTAAGTTGTTTATGAACATGATAGCAGAACAGTTAAATTATGATGGCGGGAAAAGACAATAAGCTTGAACCAGATAGATAATAAGGCGGATAAACAGCTTGTACGCGGTGTCTCTTTAAAAGGTGCAACCGCACTGAATATGATAGATATGATAGGCGTAGGGCCTTTCATTACTATTCCGTTAATCGTAGCCGCAATGGGCGGGCCGCAGGCTATGATTGGGTGGATCATTGGTGCAATTATCTGTCTATGCGATGGCTTGGTTTGGGCGGAGCTTGGAGCGGCAATGCCGCATGCAGGCGGCTCGTACAACTATCTTAAAGAAATTTACGGCAGGGATGGTTTCGGCAAGCTTGTATCTTTCTTATTTATTTTTCAGCTAACATTCAGCGCGCCGCTCTCGATGGCTTCGGGGTGTGTTGGACTAGCAATGTACGCAAGCTACATTTTCCCCGGTCTAAGTACTACATATTTTAATTATGACCTCAATCTGCCGCTGCCATTGCTCGGCTCGCTTGAAGCAGCTATAACTCTGAATAACGGAACATTTGTCGCAATTGGTGTAGTGCTTCTCGCGGTATTTATGCTTTACCGGAAAGTCGCGTTTATAAGTAAGTTTTCACAATTCCTATGGGGCGGAGTGATAATTACTGTAGTGTGGATAATTGTTTCGGGTATAACGAATTTCGATCCGGGCCTGGCTTTTGATTTCCCGCCAAATGCTTTTCATCTTGATTCAGCTTTTTTCCTCGGACTCGGTTCTGCGATGCTTATAGCACTGTATGATTACTGGGGCTACTATAATGTGAACTTCTTCGGCGGCGAGGTGCAGAATCCAACACGCAACATTCCGCGCGCTATAATATATTCAATTCTCGCAGTTGCGGGAGTATATATAGTAATGAATATTGCCATACTTGGAGTACTGCCATGGCAGGAAGTAAGTGAAACAGCGGGCAGCGATGCGAGGAAGTATATTGTATCAGTATTCATGCAGAAGATATACGGTACGTGGGCAGGGAATCTGGTTACGCTGCTTGTGGTGTGGACTGCGTTTGCATCAGTATTTTCACTGCTTATGGGATATTCACGCGTGCCGTACGCCGCAGCTGTTGAGGGCGATTACTTTAAGGCGTTCGGCAAAGTGCATCCGAAGCATAAGATTCCCTATGTATCACTGCTGATCTTAGGCGGCGTGGCGATCTGCTTCTGTTTCCTGAAGCTGAAGGATATTATTGCCGCGCTGGTGGTCATAAGGCTGATGGTGCAGTTCTTAGCACAGACAATTGGTGTGATATATTTCCGCATAAAGAACCCAAGCCACGAGCGGCCTTTCAGGATGTGGCTCTACCCGCTGCCTGCTGTGTTAGCGTTCGCGGGATTTGTTTACGTGTTGTTCTCCCGTCAGAATTTCCAGAAGGAGATAAAATATGCGGTGGTTTTATTGGTTGTAGGGTCTATTATATACATGTGGCGCGCATGGAGGAAAAAAGAATGGCCCTTTGTTCAAATAGCAAATACCAAATAGCATGTTTCAAATAGCAAATACCAAATACCAAATACCGTGTTCCAAAACACTTACTAATTCTCTGATATCAGATAACATGAAATAATCCGGGGAAACAGGTTATTTTTAGCTCCGTAGGAGCGGCATGTTTGTAGTTGTTGATTGTCTTTTATGTTTTTAGCTCCGTAGGAGCGTAATGTTTGTAGAGATTAATTAGCCTTATAGTCAGAGCTCCGTAGGAGCGACATGTTTGTAGAGATAAATTAGCCTTATAGTTTGAGCTCCGTAGCAGCGACATGTAATTTATATATGAAAGCCATACCTGAGATGATTTTTGATTGTTTCGATGCAAAGGATTAAATTAATAATACAGATGTAATCTTGAAAACTTCTCTCTTTCCCAAACTCCAGTTTGGGAAAGTTTATTATCTATCGCTCATTTTTGCCTTTTCACTTTTTGAATTCATGCAACGCATGAATGAAATCCGGCTTGGACGGATGCCTTTTGCCTTATTGCCACCATTTCTTTTTCTTCACTTTCACTTCAATCCAAACTTCATCATTCTCTATCTTAACATTATATGTTTCGAGCGTTGCCGAGAGTCCTTTACACTCTGCGGGCACCTTACCTGTCTCAAGGTGGAACTGCCAGCCGTGAATCGGACATGCAAGGTACAGTCCGTCATCAATGTATCCATCATACATCACATTGGTTTGGTTATGGGGACAGGTATTCGATACAGCGTAAACATTTTCGCCAACTTTGAAAACCGCTATATCAGTATCTTCGGCAATAGTGAACTTTCTGCCCCGCCTGTTGGGGAGGTCACTTACTTTGCATATTTTTATAAAATTGGTTTCACTCATAAGGGTAAGTTCTTTGGATCTTGTCTTGTATCCCAAATATGGAGAATTTCTATTGTATCATCATTGATTCTGTAGATTATGTTGTAGGGCCTTGTAACGAATATATGATACCCTTTTTTATTTATAATTTTACCGGAATTCGGGAATACAACAATAGTTTCAAATGCATTATTTAATTGTTCAAATATCTGTAAAGGAATTTTGTTACTTCCTGTTTCATCGAAATAATATTTTAGAATATCATATCGATTTTGCTCTGCTTCTACTGATAAAACTACTTTTTCAGCCATTGCAGAATTTTTCTATCAGCCTCTTCTTTTGTTATGACTTCTCCTCTTTCAAATTGCCTTTCACTTTCCTCAATTGCTTTCAATTGCCATTCTTCCAATTCCGGGATCGGTGAATTTATGTTTTCAAGTGCCATAAGCAGCAGCTCAAGCATCTTTTCATCACTTACAGCTTGAACTTCACGAACTATTGATTCCTTTAACTCTGCTGTTGTCATAATATTACTTTTATATTTTGCTTAATATAATAACAATTTAGCGCTTATTTAATTCCATTTTGTTAACAACGCTGTAGCCCTTTTCGGTCGCTTCAACATTGCAGGTTTCGGTGAACGGGTCATGTTCAAAAAACAGGATCCAGTTCTCTTTTGATATTTGCGGCAGGAATTTCTTCTTTTCATCTAACGTGGTTAAAGGGAACAGGTCATATCCCATAATATAGGGCAGGGGAATATGTGAGGTCATCGGGAACAGATCAGCCGCAAAGAGCAGGGTATTGCTCTCATCTTTAATTTTTATCAGCTGCATAAATGGTGTGTGACCGCTGACAGGATGAAATGAAATAAACTCATCGAATTTTGTTTCCCCGTCATATTGCTTCAGCATCCCCTTTTCGTTTATGGGATCATAATTTTGCGGCATGAAGCTTGCTTTATCACGCTCGCTTGGATTTTGTCCCCACTCCCAATGTTTCTGCTGGATATGATGCACAGCATTCGGGAAACATAGCTCAAGCTCACCGGATTCCGTGCGCTTCGTCGAGCCTCCCGCATGATCAAAATGCAGGTGAGTCAATATTACATCGGTAATTTCTTCCGGTTTGATATTCAGTCTGGCAAGACCGCTTTCTATAGTGTACTTTGAGTGATCCATTCCATAGATCTCATTCACTTTTTTGGCCATTTTATAGCCGGCGCCGTTATCGATCAGTATCTTTCTGTCATCCGAAAACAGAAGCAGCGTACGCATACACATATCGATGCGGTTCAGCTCGTCCGGGGGATTGGTCCTTGACCAAAGCGGCTTTGGAACGACACCAAACATCGCCCCGCCATCAAGTCTGAATAACCCCGTCTGCACGGAATGAAGCTTGTATTTACCTATTTGCATAACTATTACAATTAATCTTGAATATAAATGATTGGAACTCTATTTGTTCAGCAAAAAAATAATCTCACGCAAAGACGCAAAGTCGCAAAGAGAAGCAAAAGCATCATAATAATTATTAATCAAAAAGCCTATACTTATAATACTTCAAACGATTGTGGTTTTTTCTAGCTTCTGACTTTGCGCCTTTGCGTCTTTGCGAGAGGCCACATAATCTCACGCAAAGTCGCCAAGTCGCTAAGAGAAGCAAAAGCACTAAAATAGTATTTATTCAAAAGCCCATTCTATGCGTATTCGCGAGAGAGAGAAGTAACATGCATAATTGCATCACATCAATTACTACTACCTTGATTGTTGAGAATCTGGTAGATTATTTACTACTCTTTTTATGGCAGACTTAATCAGGTTATCATTAAAATTTATCAATAGTCCGAGTTTAATATCAGTAAGCCTTAAATAAGTCAGCAGCTGCTTTAAGTGCACTGGTCTGATGAATTCTACTGATTTCAGCTCTAAGATCAGCTTACTTTCAATTATGAAGTCTGCTATAAATCCTATGCCCATGCGGACTTCATCATAAGTAACCTCAATAGATTTTTGTCTTTCAAAGCTGATGCCGCATTTGTTCAATTCGTATGCCAGCACTTCTTCGTAAACTGATTCCAGCAACCCGGGGCCCAGTTTAGAGTGTATCCTGAAGCAGCAATCTACAACAATTTTGGAAAGTTCGTTTTCAGTCATTTGGTTATCAGTAAGTTTGGGAATAACAACTGAAAATGAACTTTGTGATTGGTAAGTGCGAGTCTATTTGTTTATTTCTTCTTCAATTTCTTTGAGCTTTGAAGATTCGGTATCCCACTCGGCATAAAGTACAGCAAGGGTTTCTTTATGTTCTTTATACTCCGCGGTTTTTGCTGCTGATTTATGTGCATCTTTGTAAAAATCCGCTGAGGCCATTAATACTTCTATCAGTCTTACCTTTTCTTCTTCTTCTTTGATCTTCTTTTCTATCTTATGTATCTTCTCTTTCAGCGGGCGGGCTACTTTATAAACTTTATTCCTGTTCTCGGCTTCGATGCGTTTCTGTTCTTTGGTTTTCTTCGGTACCGGTGCGCCATTAGCCTGCTGCTGTGTAGTTTTAAGGGTACTTTTTGGCTTTAACAGTCCCGTTCTCTCTTCCTCCTTCTTCTGAAGGAAATAAGAACAATTGCCTAGGTACGTTTTAACATTTTTATCCTTTACTTCAATTATCTTAGTTACAATGCCGTCAAGGAATTCCCTGTCGTGCGAAATTATAAGTATCGTTCCGGCGTAATTGCGCAGGGCTTCCATCAATACAGTTTTTGAGCTCATATCAAGGTGATTTGTCGGCTCATCAAGTATCAGGAAATTTGATGCTTTCAGCAGCATTCTGGCCAGTGCTAAACGTGATTTCTCACCGCCTGAGAGTACCCCTACTTTTTTAAACACATCATCACCGCGGAATAAAAAGCTGCCTAGAATTGTTCTTAGCTGCTTGCGTACATCACCTGTTGCGACTGCATCAAGTGTATTGAGCACATCAGTTGAAGGGTCAAGTGAATCAGCCTGGTGCTGGGAATAATACTCAAGCTCAACCTGGAAGCCAAGTTTCCTTGTGCCTTCCTGTATATCTTCAGTTCCGCGGATTATCCTTGCCAGGGTTGATTTACCCGCTCCATTCACGCCTACTAGCCCGATCTTTTCACCGCGCTCTATTTCAAGATCCAATCCATTTAAAACAAGGTTATCGCCATAACTCTTTGAAACATTCTTAAGCTCAAATACTTTTCTGCCGGAGTGCGTTGCGGGCGGAAAGTTAAAATGAATTGCTGTTTCTTCATCCTCAATTTCAATTCTCTCGATCTTATCAAGCATCTTCACCCTGCTTTGTACAGCAGTTGCCTTTGATGCCTTTGAGCGGAAGCGTGTTATGAACTTTTCCTGCTGTTTGAAATATTTCTGCTGGTTTTCATAACTCTTAAACAATAGCTCTTTTCTTATATCACGCTCTGCTATGTAATATGAATAGTTACCTTTATAAAGTGTAACTTTACCTGCATAGATCTCAATTGTCTTATTTGTAATTGTATCAAGAAATTTCCTGTCATGCGATACAAGCACAATTGCGCCTTCGTAAGACTTAAGAAAACTCTCAACCCAAATTAATGACTCAATATCCAAATGGTTCGTAGGTTCATCAAGCAGTAATACCGAGGGCTGCTTGAGCAGTAATTTTGCTAATGCAATTCTCATCTGCCAGCCGCCGGAAAATTCATCGGTCAGCCTGTCGAAATCATTTGAGTGAAATCCCAATCCTTCCAGTATCTTTTCAATATTGGATTTTATCTTAAATCCATCCAGCAGCTCAAACTTATGCTGAAGCTCGCCGTATGTTTCAACAAGATCCATGTAATCATCTGAAGTATGGTCAGGGTGCGTTTCAAGCTCTAACTGAACCTGGTCTATTTCCTCTTTTAAAGCTGAAATATCGCCAACCCCGGAATAAACCTCTTCATATATGGTTTTACCAAGGAAGGTAATTCCATCCTGCGGCAGGTAACCAATGGTTGTGTGCTTTGAAACGGCAATTTCGCCCTTATCTGAATCGATTTGGCCGTTTATTACCTTAAGCAGGGTAGATTTACCCGCGCCGTTTGAGCCCACAAGCCCTATTCTATCCTTTAGGTTTACTATAAAAGAAAGGTTTTCAAACAGCTTCTTGGAGCCGAATTGTACTGTAATATCTGAGACTGATAGCATATTCAGACAATTTAACTTTAATTCATTTAAATTACAGTAAACTAATTAATCATACAATTTCGGGAACAAAATCGCTTATTTTGCATATAATTAAGTAAAGAAATGCATGAAACAAATCCTGCTTAATATAAGCTGATCTAAAGGAGACTAAGATGTATAATATAATAAAAAAAGCAATTCTGCTAATACTGTTAAGCGTGGTGTTATACCCGTCATCTGCATTTTCACAGGATGATGATTATAACTCCTCATTTACGGTATATACAAACAATATGTACGGCTCAGGAGATGAGGTCATAATAAATTTATACGGCTACTACCTGAAGAAATCCAGTGTTTTTGATTTTAAAGTTTATAAGATCAAAGATATTGAAGGATTTTTCTCGCGCCAGCTATCCAATTACTCTATCGATGTGCTGAGTAAAGATAGCCTCAACCTGCTTAGCATGTGCGAAGAAGTCGATAACTTCAGCAAAAAAATGAAGGTTGAAGGCTCGGGTGATTATTATTACAGCTATGAATCGGTTACCTATAAGCCAAAACAAAAAGGCGCTTATGTTGTAAGGGTATCATACAAAAACAAAGTTGCATATACGGGATATTTCGTAACAGATATAGGCACCATCACCGAAGCATCAAGCAATTCCCTGCTCGCTTACACTGTTGATAGAAAATCAGGTGAGCCGATAAGTGATGTGGATCTTGGATTTTTCCTCGGTACAAAAAAGATCGGCACAGGCAAAACAATGGGCGGGCTTTTCTTCAAAACTCTGGAACAGGTTGACCGTGAGTATGCCGCAGCGAACGAAGTAAGTTACCCGCTTGTTATCGGCAGAAAAGGTGAAGATATTGCAGTTTCAGATCCATACCTTTACTTTGGTTACGGCGCAAACATGTACTCGGTTTACATTTATTCAAGCCAGCCTGTTTACAGGCCAGATTCAAAAGTAGATTTCAAAGGCATAATCCGTAAATCAAATCCGGAGGGCTACAGCAACTATCCAGAACAGGATGTAACTATCCGTATTAAAGATTCACGCGGCGCAGAAGTTTATAAAGAAGTCGTAAAAACTAATTCACATGGCAGTTTTACAGGAAGTTATAATATCGAATCCGGTGCGGCGCTTGGCCAGTATTACATCTATGCCGAGCTTGGCAAAGGGCAGCAATATACCGGAACATTCTCCGTGGAAGAGTATAAAAAACCTGAGTACAAAGTAGGCATCACGCTTGATAAAGACCAGTACCTCGATGGCGAAAACATAAAGGGCGTTGTGCAGGCTGATTATTATTTCGGCTCACCTGTTCAGGATGCAACAGTAGAGTACAATGTATATAAGAAGACATTCGACCAGCCATGGTGGTATTTCAGCGAATACCGCTGGTGGTATGAGGATTACTTCGCGCAGATGGATGATAACAGCAAGTATAATAACTCTGAATTTATCTTCAGCGGAACAGGCAAGCTTGATAAAGAAGGCAGGTTCGATTTCGACTACGCCATTAAAGAAGATTTTAAGTCAAAATATAACAGTTGGTGGTATTGGGACAGGGAAAAAGAATACTCTACTGATTTTGAATATATCATCCAGGCAAAAGTAACCGATAAATCACGGCGCGAAATTCAATCAACTAAAACCGTGTATGTTACCCGTTCAGATTTCTTCCTGACAGCACAGGTTGATAAGTACCTCTACAAGCCTGATGAAAAGATCACAGTTGAAGTAAGGGCTATGGATTTTTCCGAAAAGCCTCGTGAAGTAAGCTTTGAGGCTGTTGTGAACAAGCTGACATGGAGCGGTTACCCTGATTACAAACAGAACAAAGATTACGTTACTACTGTAAGCGGCAGGACCAGCGATAAAGGTATCGGTACTGTTACATTTGATGCGGCAGACGAAGGATACTACTCCATTGAAGTGAAGTCATATGACTCCCGCGGCAAAAAAGTATCGGTTGATACATACTGCTATGTATCCAAAGGCGATATGTGGTGGTGGTATAACGAATCAGGTTCGGTGCAGATATTCCCCGATAAAGACAGCTATAAACCGGGCGAGCTTTGCAAGGCGCTGATTGTTACAACTACACCCGGAGCGAATGTGCTTATAACGACACAGAATGAAAATATTCTTACCTACAGGGTTGAAAAGATAGAGGGTACTTCAAAGCTGGTTGAATTCCCTGTTGATGTAAATGCAGCACCCAATTTTTACATTTCAGTTGCGTATGTAAGCGGTGGACAGTTTTATTCATCGAGCAAATCGGTAATGGTATTGCCTGAAGAGAAATTCTTGACTGTAAATATCGCTACCGATAAAACTTCATATAAGCCTAAGGATGACGGCACGGTAATGATAAAAGTTACCGACGCAGCGGGGAATCCCGTACCAAATGCCGAAGTATCTCTTGGAGTGATTGATGAAAGCATATATGCTATAAAACCTGAGACCACAAAAGATATCAAGCAGTTCTTTTATTCGCCGAAATGGAATGCCGTAAGCGTGCATTACAGCAATGCATATTCATATTACAGCTATTCCAGACTAATTACGATTTTCGAAAGATTTGATGTGAAATCATTGAACGAAAATGATCTTGGCACTATCAAAGGCAGGCTTACTGATAAGAGCGGGAATGCCATAGCTTATTCTACCATTGTAATAGATGGTGATTTCGTTGCCGGCACAACCGGTGAAGACGGCAGCTTTGAGTTCAAGCTTCCCGAAGGCAGTTACACCATTGGTGTGATGAAGAACAAGAAGTCGAATGAAAGTGATAAAGAGCTTGAAGTTAAAAAAGGCAAGACAATTGAAGTTAACCTCAGGTCAAGTTCTGACGGTTTGATAATGGATGGTATTATGAATGACCGCCAGTCCGGGCAGGTTACCCTTGGACTTGTTACTGAGCAAACGGATGATCTAAAGCAAACGCAGAAGGTTATGACTCAAAATGAACCTAGTATGGATAAATCCAAAAGACAGGAAAGCAAGAAAGACCACGATGAGACATCATTTTTTAATGGCAGAAAGAACGGAGAAGAATTCGTTGAAGCCGAGCTGCGAAGTGATTTCAGGGACGCTATTTACTGGGCTCCTTCGGTAATTACAGATGATAACGGCTATGCAACCGTACAGTTCAAGTACCCTGATAATCTTACTACATGGCGATTGACTTCAAGGGTGATTACCGATGACTCTAAAGTTGGACAGCAGGTAAATACCGTCATTACGCGCAAGGATCTGCTAGTGAGAATGGAAACACCGCGCTTCCTGCAGCAGGAAGATGAAGTTACAATTTCTACAATTGTGCATAACTATCTTGAAACAGAAAAATCTGTTAAGCTGAGTCTTAAGGCTGAGAATGTTGAGATTATAGGTGATTCCGGTGAGCAGACTTTCACAATGGGTAAGAATGAAGAAAAGCGCATTGACTGGAAGATCAAAGTTACTAATCCAACCGGATTTGCTAAGCTGACCGCAACAGCCCTCACAAATGAAGAGTCGGATGCCGTTGAACTGAAAGTTCCTCTCCAGCCGCATGGCCTTCAGCTTGCATCATACCAATCAATGGATATCAGCGATCCGGAAAAGAGTGAATACAAATTCGTGAATATTCCTGAGTACACCGACCTCAGAAGTACTAAGCTGACGCTTAACGTCGCGCCTTCACTGGCTGCTACAATGCTTGGTGCGCTTGACGAGCTGGTGGGCTATCCATACGGTTGCGTTGAGCAAACCATGAGCCGCTTCCTGCCGACAGTAATAGTTGCAGGTGCATTCAAAGATCTTAATGCCCCTTTAAGCGAAGCTACACAAAAAGATCTGCCGAAAATGGTTGAAGCCGGATATAACAGGCTGTACTCAATGCAGCATTATGACGGCGGCTGGGGATGGTGGACCAATGACCAATCCAACCCGTTCATGACAGCTTATGTTGTGTATGGATTAACTCTTGGCGATAGGGCAGGCTATCCTGTAAGGAAAGATGTCTATAATAAAGGTATTGCTTCAATCAAGAGCCAGCTTAAAAATGTTGATCTTGAACCAACAACCCGCGCATACATGCTTTATACTTTATCGTATGCGGATAACAAAGATACTAAGCTGTATGAAGAGCAGTTCCTATTATTGAAAAATGCTGAGCTTAATGATTATTCCGTTGCGCTGCTTGCCATGACCGCAAGGAATATAGGTGATGTGGAAACTGCCGGCATGTACAGCAAGCTGCTTGTAAGCCATGCACAGGATATGGGAGAATCAGGTTCATACTGGGGCGGAAAAACCTGGCACTACACTTGGCAGGATGATAAGGTGCAGACCACCGCAATGGCAGTAAAAGCATTGCTTATGGATGAAGCAACCCTGAAGGATAATCCCGAGCTTATGAACAAAGCTGTGCGCTGGCTAATGCAGCAGAGGCAGGGCGGCGGCTGGTGGAATACACAGTCAACAGCATTCATAATATACGCTATGGTTGATTATCTTAAATCATCAAAGGAGCTTGAACCCAATTACAGTGTCAAAATCTCTGTTAACGGAGAGATGATACTTGAAAAACAAATGACAAGGGATGATGTTTTCCAAAAGGATCTCAAGTTCGTTATCGATGGCACTAAGCTGCGTACCGGGCAGAATGATATTAAGATAGAAAAATCAGGTGTTGGGAAAGTTTATGTTGCCAGCGACCTGAGGTATTATACTTCTGAAGGCACCATTCAGCCCCGCGAGAACGGCTTCCGTGTGCAGAAGGAATATTTCAAGCTGGAAAAATATACATCCTACAGCGAAGAGAAGATACAGTACCGCGCCAGGTATTTTGATGGACAGGTTAAATCAGGTGACGAAATACTTGTTAAGGTTCGTGTTGAAGCTAAAGAAAAAGACCTGCAGTACTTTATGCTTGAGGATCCGATTCCCGCAGGATGTGAAGTTATAAAAGATGACTGGGCATATAATATTGAAGGCGAAAAAGATTACAGCGGGTGGGATTATTACTGGTGGAGATGGTGGTATGCTGATAAAGATATCCGCGATAACCGCGTGACATTCTTCGCAACTTACCTGTATGGCGATACGTTTGAGTTCACATACATACTCCGCGCGCAGATACCGGGCAAGTATAATGTAATACCGGCAACAGGTATGCTGATGTACTATCCCGATGTACGCGGCTCCAGCAGCGAATTAAAGATAGAGATCACAGATTAACGATTAAAATAAATATCGATTCAATAGCAAAGCCTCCTTCGGGAGGCTTTTTTTGTGATTCCCGCGCATATTGTCATTCCTGCGAAGGCAGGAATCTTAAATAATCCATCTCCCCATGCAAGGGGGAGACAGAGAGGGGGTAGTCGGGAATCAATTCTGTGAAGTCATGCCTGATTGAATGTGATTCATCCGACCTCCCCGATTCAGCTGGCGCTGAATCACCCCTCACTGTCAAGCCAGTTCTGCGACTTCGTAAGGAGGGGTTTGACGGTCATTCCCGCGCCCATTGTCATTCCTGCGAAAGGCAGGTCACGAAGTGCTCTTCTAAATCTTGTTTAATTTATCTCCCCCAGAAAGGGGGAGACCAAGAGGGGGTAGTTATTCCGTACACACCCCGTCATTGCTTCGCAATGCCACCCCTCTGTAGAGGGGAATTAGAATCTTGCTCTGCTGCGCAATGTTCCATCACCCCCTGCAAGGGGGAGACCGAGAGGGGGTAGTTATTCCGAACACACCCCGTCATTGTTTCGCAATGCCACCCCTCTGTAGAGGGGAATTAGAATCTTGCTCTGCTGCGCAATGTCTCATCTCCCCCTGGAATGGGGAGACTAAGAGGGGGGTAGTTCCAGTTAAAAAGTGATTTTCATGTTAAACACATAGTTCCGAACTTTCACACTATCAATGTTCCCGTTTTGAAACCAAAGATTTACAATTCCTTATGAATTTAATTCTTAGTGTGTTTAACTTTCCTCTTGACATGTAACCATTCGGTTACGTATATTTGCAGAACATAGATTTTAAATTAAAATATACTACCATGGAAGAGCAGCCATTCGTAATAGAGAGAACTTACAATGCACCCGCAGAAAAAATGTGGAAAGCAATCACAGATAAAGCCGATATGAAAAAATGGTATTTCGATCTTGCAGAGTTCCGCCCAGAAGTTGGGTTTGAGTTCAGCTTCACGGCAGGGGATAACAACAAAAGCTATCTGCACCTGTGCAGAGTGACCGAAGTTGTAGAAGGAAAAAAGCTTGCCTATACCTGGCGTTATGATGGCTATGAAGGCGATTCTGAAGTAAGCTGGGAATTATTCGAAGAAGAAGGGAAAACCAGGGTGAAGCTGGTCCATTCGGGATTGGATACATTTCCTGCTGAAAAAAATCCCGACCTGGCCAGGAAAAACTTTGAGCAGGGCTGGAATGAGATCCTCGGTAAGTCATTAATGGAATACCTCGAAAATTAACTGGTAAATTTTAGATACTAAAAAAATGGATAATAGAAAACTGGAAGACATTCCAAGAGAACTTACAATTACACGCCTCATAAACGCTCCGAGAGAGAAAGTTTACGACGCATGGACAAAAGCCGAGCAGTTCGCTGTATGGTGGTCACCCCGCGATTTCTCAAATGATGTACGCGTATTCGATGCTGTCCCGGGCGGCAGGATCGATATGGATATGGTACACATAAGCGGGCAGAAGCACCAGATGGGCGGACTTTTTAAAGAGCTCAATCGTCCCGAAAAGCTTGTTTTCATTTCCACTGCATTTGAAGATGCAAGCGGAGAGCCCGGCATCGAGAATCTGAATACTATTACCTTTGAAGATGTGGAGGGTAAAACCAGGCTTACATTGTTTGTGCAGGTGCTCAGGGTATCACCCGAAGTTGAAAAAGCGCTTGCAGGCATGAGCATTGGCTGGAACCAAAGCCTTGATAAGCTTGAAGAGATGTTTTTATAAATTATTAACTGAAACAAAACAATCAAAATGCCTGAAAATAAAAATATGAGCCTCAGCACAACTGACAAGGAAGTGCTCGTTTCACGCCTTATCAACGCACCGAGAGAAAAAGTGTTTGATGCATGGATAGATCCGGAGAAAATTATCAATTGGTGGGGTCCACGTGGATTCAAGAACACTAATATTGAGATGAATGTAAAGCCGGGCGGCGTTTGGAGATATACAATGCACGGTCCCGATGGTGTTGACTATCCGAACAAGATCGTTTACACCGAAGTAGTTGAACCCGAACGCCTGGCATATGACCAAATGGGGGAAGGCGAATTTGATGATATATCTTTCCGCGTGCTGGTTACTTTTGAAGAGGAAGGAGATAAAACCCGTGTCACTATGCGATCGGAATTCCCAACTGCGGAACAGCTAAGAAGGGTAGTGGAAGAATTTGGTGCGCTTGAAGGAGCAGAGCAGAATCTTGAAAGGCTAAGCGAATTTACAGAACTAGGAAGTGTGATTTCTTAAAACTATAAACGAAAGGAAAATATTCCAATGAAAACACATTCAAAAAGAGTTAAACCCGCAGGCTCATATGTTGATGGATTTGTATTGCCGGTTCCAAAAAAGTACTTGAGTAATTACCGTTCAGTTGCATCGAGAGCCGGTAAATTATGGATTGAGCACGGTGCGCTGGAATACAGGGAGTGCGTTGCCGAAGATGTGAACATAAAAGGAATGCTGCCTTTTCCAAAAATGATCAAAGCTAAATCCACAGAAACTGTAGTTTTTGCTTTTATTGTATTCAGGTCGAGGAAACAGCGTGATGCGGTTAACAAAAAGGTAATGGGTGACCCGCGCATGGCTAAGATGGCGGATGATATGAAGGTAATTCCGTTTGATATGAAGCGTATGGCATACGGCGGATTCAAATCCATAGTCAACATCTAGATAAACCGGGTAAATCACTATTAATGCATCAAAGAAATAATAAAACAACAATATGAAAAGGGATGTATTCCACGCGATTGCTGATCCCACCCGCAGAGAGATATTAAGCATGCTGAGTGTTAATTCGCTCAGCGTGAATTCAGTAGCGGAGAAATTCAAAATTAGCCGCCCAGCCGTATCGAAGCATGTTAAGATACTGAAGGAGTGCGGATTATTGACGATCAAAAAGAAGGGGAGAGAACATATCTGCGAGCCGAAGTTTGATAAGCTGAAGGAAGTATCAAGCTGGGTAGAGAAATACCGCGCGTTCTGGAATGAAAAGCTGGATGACCTGGAGCGATTTCTGGCTGAAAATTAATTGCTCATTCCCGCGAAGGCGGGTCACGAAGTGCTCTTCTAAATCTTGTTTAATTTATCTCCCCCAGAAAGGGGGAGACTTAGAGGGGGTAGAATTATCAACACACCCCGTCATTGCTTCGCAATGCCACCCCTCTGTAGAGGGGAATTAGAATCATCCTCTGCTGCGCAATGTTTCATCTCCGCCTGGAAGGGGAAGACTAAGAGGGGGTAAATATTGCGATTCTGTTGTTTTTGGAGTGCATCCACTGTGTGGATGCTTAATCTTTCTAGATGAATTTAAATCCGATATGAAAAAGTGGTACTTCGATCTTGCCGAGTTCAAATCAAAAGCAGGGTTCAAATTTCAATTTGAAGCATGTACTGAAAACAAAAAATATCTGCATTTATGCGAGATAACCGAAGTTGAGGAAGGCAAAAAACTGACTCATAGCTGGCGCTATGATGGTTATGAAGGAAATTCATTTGTTACATGGGAATTATTGGACGAGAATGGTAAAACCAGGCTCAAGTTAACCCACACAGGACTCGAAACATTTCCTGAAGGTAATCCTGATCTCGCAAGAAAAAAATTTCGAAATGGGCTGGGACGAAATTATCGGTAAATCACTGTTTAACTTTCTTGAAAGTAAGTAATCTGATAATATTATGCTGAATAATGAACTACTGGTATCTTTGGCTTATAAATGGTACACTCAAGGAGCCAGGGTACAGTTTGTGCAGGAAAGTGAATCTTATGTGTACAAGTTAGTTAGCGGTTCAACCCTGTCTCTTATACACATCTGACG
>JACSRQ010000158.1 GCA_014879675.1 Ignavibacteria bacterium | reverse complement strand
ACATTTCCACTTTTTGGTAGTGAGAATTCTATATTAGTGCTCGGATTAAATGGGTTTGGATAGTTTTGATGCAGAACAAATTTTTCGGGAATAGTCGTGCCAATGTTGGTGATTCCGATCGTGCCTATTGCCCTTCTGTAAATTTCCGCTCTTGGTGTTCCGGCGAAAACATATCCGTTGTGAACATAAAGCGAAACAAAAACCGGGTCACTGGTAAGACCCTCGTTTAGTGTCGTCCAAGTAACACCAAGATCAGATGAATATCTGAATCCACCGCTAAAGAGACAACAGATCAGATTATTTCCATAACCAGTTATTGCCCTAGCCAGCACATTTGGCAGTATTACATTCCATGACTGACCGTTATCCAAAGACTTATAAACTCCACTGTTTGTTGCCGCAAAAAGAGTATTATTAACAGTATAAATCTGCCTTACTTCGTTATCGGAACCAGCGCCATTTGTATTAAGTGAAACCCAGTTTGCTCCTCCGTTGACACTTCTTCTGTATATACGTCCGGATAATGTGGATCCCTCACACATGAAAACATTATTATTAAAAATAGTAAATGAATTACCAACATTATAAGTAGGTAATCCCTGGTTAAAATTAGTCCAGGTGCCTCCGTTATCGTTAGACTGGTAAACTCTGTATGCCAGGCAACTTGCAAAAACTATATTCCCTGTCGCCTTCAGTGAAATTATCGACTTATCACTGGGAGTTAAACCTGTATTTGATTCTGTCCAGCTATTGCCGTTATTCACACTAACAAATACTCCGCCGTTATTGCTACTGTTCATATAATCAGCACCCGCATATAGATAACTACCCGAAGATTCCAGGCATCTAATTTTAATGTTTGTAAGGCCATTATTCACTATTGACCAATTGATTCCACTGTTTACTGATTTATAGACACCTCCTCCTGTAGAACTAATATATGAAGTCACGAACAGATTACTTCCAATGGACGCAAAGCCGTAAGTTCCTCCACCATTTCCAGTTCCGTACACAGTTATCTTCTCCCACTGTGAATTACTTATTTGGATGATGAAGAAAAATAAAAGAAATGCAATAGCTGCTTTTTTCATAATTAGGCGCATTAAATTATAGAAATGTGATTGTAAAATTATCCATTTATTTTCCGAATAGAATCCAAACTTTGATTAGGGCACATTTTAAGGGTCTAAAGAAATTACCTTATTTTTAATCCAATTTGGGATATAATTGGGCTTGTCGCATATCTGAATGATTAAATATATACTCTAAACTATTGTTTGTCAAAGAGCAAAAATGGGTTATGTGAATTAAGAAAAATGGTAATTGTTCGTTTCTTTCCATTACTAAGCAGATATTTGAGAACATGTGAATTCCAGAAAAAATCTAATCCCCATTTTTATAAAAAGTAGAAGGGTCCTGTTTGTGAGGACCCTTAAATATGTCTGATCAAACTATTTCAACAAAGTCATTTTCTTTATAGTGCTATAATCATCTGCACTAAGTTTGCAGAAATAGACTCCGCTTGAAAAGCCAGACGCATTCCATTCAGTTTCATAAGATCCTGCATTTAGTTGTTGGTTTACCAGAGTTTCAATTTCTCCGCCAAGTACGTCATAAATTGTTAGCTTTATATTTGAGCTATTGGGGATATCAAACCTTATTTTGGTTACAGGGTTAAATGGATTAGGAAAGTTCTGGAATAGTGTAAATATAGTCGGGATATGTCCAAATTGTACTAATCCGGTTATATTTTGGTTGAGTTTAACAACCGCGAAATCGATTGAACTTAGGTTCAAGACTCCTGCAGCAATAATTTCATTAGTATTATTCTTACAAAGAGAGTTTATTTGATCATAGTCTCCCCGGTCATAGGTAAAAGATGCTTCATTTGTGCCGGAAGAATTATACTTCAACAAGATCATATCAGTATTCGCATTTACTATCCCGCCGCCGGAATAGACATACCCGTCAGAATCAACCAATATTGCATTGCCGACATCGTTAACATTTGAACTGCCGCCAAAAATTCTTACCCAGCTTGTATCACCTGTCGGCGCCAATTTCATTGTAATAATATCTGTATTTGCCCCGGTTACTGTTGTTCTACCTGTTATATAAACATTCTGATCATTGTCTACTGCCATGTCGTTCGGTTCATCTGTATCGTTTCCCGGACCATTATAAGTTTTTGACCATTGAAGGACACCCGAAGAGTTTATTTTAACCGCAAAGATATCTGCATCTGTTGATATATTGCTAAGGTAACCTACAGCATAAATATTTCCGGAGTTATCAACACGTATTTTTTTCGCAAAATCCGAAGCATTCGCACTGCCGTTGAATGTTTTCGTCCACAGTGTATCTCCATTTAGGTTCAGTTTGGCTACCCAAAAGTCGTTTCCGCCATTTGTAGATCCGGAATAACCCGCCATGTAAATGTTGAATAGATTATCAATATTGATATCAAGACAGTTATCCACCTGGCTCAATCCACTGTTAATAGTCTTTGCAAACAACAATACACCCGACGAATTATACTTTAAAAGAGTTGCATCGCTGCCATTCCCAGTGTTGGTAGAGTATCCTCCAACATAAACATTACCCAAAGAGTCAAGCGAAATTGAACTCGCTTCATCTCCTATATTCTGGCTGCCGTTATATCTCCTAACCCATGCCGTATCACCGGTTGAAGTATATTTGATTGTAACTATATCGCCGCCTGAATCAGTAAAGCTTGCCATTCCGGTTAAATACACATTTCCGAAATTATCGATCTTTAAAGCGTTTGGCAGATCAAAAGCGTTTAAAGAACCATTGTAAGTCTTGCTCCAAAGCAAATCTCCGGTAGGGGAATACTTCACAACTATTATATCAGTCCCGGTGCCAATATTTACGATCGTACCGCATGCAAAAATATTTCCCGCATTATCAATTGCTGTGCACCTTGCCTGATCAAACCCATTAGAACTTCCGCTCAATGTTCTTACCCAGCTAGTATCAAACTGTGGAAACAGATTTGAACTGCAAACGAATAATAATAAAATAATTGTTTTTATCATCTAGTCATATTTTAGTTTTTTTACTATGAAGATTCTCCCAAATATCCATATCCACTGCTAACACATAATCGGGTTTTCCTCTTTACTTAATTTAATTCTAATCAACTGATATGTCAAAGAGAGAAAATGTACTATGTGAAGAGGTTTTCTCAGTACTTTATGCTGATAGGTGTTACAATTGCATATTCTTGAGTGCCATGTGAAAATAATCCTCCATAAAAAGTAGAAGGGTCCTGTTTGGTCAGGACCCTTCGGGTTAATGGAGGAGGCTTTTTGGGGAAAAGATGGGGAGTAAAACTGAAGATGAACAGCAAACCAGGGCCCGGATCAACCGGAACGAAGCCAGGCCGCAACCGTACAGACAAGCAGAGCAGAACTAAGATACTTGCCATCTGCAGGCCAGCTTCGTGACGTCATCCTGATCGCTTTGAATCGTTCATCAACTTATCCATAGCGGGACAGTACTTTTATTAATTAATTCAATTTTTTTTAATCCATTTGTCTTCTTAAAAACGCCGGCTTTTCATCGTTGCTGATCTTGAAGTCATCTGAATTGAAATCAAAATCTTCCATATCCAGATCTTCATTCCTTGTTCTTATCTTCTTGATATCTTCATCGCTCAAAAGTTTGTTTCTTTGAACTGCCGGTACATCGTAATTCTGCAGCTCCTTCTGTGAATTTGGAATGCGTACTACGTTTGTATCGCCATCCATATTCAGCAAGAGGTTCTTCTGCTTTACTTCTTCCTTTTCAGGATATGTTTTTGACTGCTTCTGCTGAACGCTTGAAAATCCGGTTGCGATAATTGTAACTATCACTTCGTCTTCAAGCCTTTCATCTGAAACAACACCCCAGATAAGCTTGCCGTAATTGCATCCTGCAGCCTGTTTAATAAGCTCGGTCATGCTCTTAAGGTCTGATATCTTGAAGTTAGGATCAGCGATAATATTAAGAAGTATCGATTTTGATCCTGCGATCGAAACACCTTCGAGCAGCGGATTATCAATTGCTTCCTGTGTAGCTCGGAGAGCTTTGCTTTCGCCTTTAGCGTAGCCGATACCCATTAAGGCATCGCCCATATCTCTCATGATGGTTTTTACATCGGCAAAATCAACATTAACTTTACCTTTTTTGGTGATTATATCCGATATTCCTCGAGTAGCGTTATAAAGCACATCATCCACCTTGCGGAAGCTGTTTTCAAGCGTAACTTCTTCACCAAGAACTGTAAGCAGCCTCTCGTTCGGAATTACGATACATGAATCAACTTCCTGCTTGAATCTTTTCAAACCCTCTTCGGCTATCCTGAGCCTGTCATCGCCTTCAAAATCGAATGGCTTTGTAACAATGCCCACTACCAGCGCACCGGTTGCCTTCGCAACACGGGCAACTGCAGGCGCTCCGCCTGTGCCGGTACCGCCGCCCATGCCTGCTGTAATGAATACCATATCGCATCCTCTTACAACCTGCTCAATTTCTTCACGGCTTTCTTCCACTGCTTTTGCGCCTTTGGTTTCATCCATGCCCGCGCCAAGCCCGAGAGTTGTATTTCTTCCGATCTGTATCTTTATATCGGCTTTGCTTCGTTCAAGATCCTGGATATCAGTATTGAGCGCGATAAAATCCACTCCATCCAGTCCCTTCTCGATCATGTTATTGATCGCATTGCCTCCTGCGCCTCCGACGCCGATGACTTTGATCTTTGCTCCGTATGTAGCGTCGGTAACAAGTGAAATTGACATTTTTTGTTTCTCCTTCTCTTTCCCCTAGAAAGGAATTCGGTTTAGTTTATGATTATTCTTAAAATTTTCTGTTAGTATGCTGTGTATATGTATAATGTTTCTTATTTTGATCCTTTTCTATAATTCGTCGAACCAGTGTTTTATCCGCTCAAATACATTTTTCAATCCCGGATGCTGCTTGCCTTTGAGGCTCTTAACGGATTTCTTCTGGTTGAGATATTTGACCCTGTGCAGAATAAGCCCAATACCCGTAGCGTAAATTGGACTCTCAACTTCCTTTATCAGTCCGCCGCCAATATCCATCGGTACACCAAGATTGACTTCTGAGCCAAGGACCTGGTTTGCAAGTTCTTTAGTTCCTCTGAGCAGCGAACCGCCGCCTGTGATAACCACTCCGGCAGGCAAGTAGCTTTCTATACCCGAGCGCTTGATCTCCTGTGCTGCCAAAACGAACAGCTCTTCCATTCTCGCCTGAATGATCCTTGCAATAATGCTCTTTTCTATCTTCAGCGGTTTCCTGCCTTTGATCCCCTGTATTGTAATTACATCATCATTTATAATTTCGCTGATAAGCGCATAGCCAAATTCCTTTTTAACACGCTCTGCTTCTTTTTCATCAATGCCAAGTGTCTCGCTGATATCATTTGTTACCTGGCTGCCTGCAATGCCAATACCCGCAGTATGTTTAATTACACCCTTTTTGAATACAGCAATATCTGTTGTGCCGCCGCCAATATCTATCATTGCCACACCGACCTTTTTTTCTGATTCATTCAGCACAGCATATGAAGAAGCAAGCGGCTCAAGAACTATATCATCAATTTCTACGCCGCATGTTTGTACGCAGCCCGAAAGGTCATCAATCTGAGATACAAGACCAGTAAGAATGTTTACTTTAGCTTCCATTCTTAATCCAAACATACCTATTGGCAGGTCGAAAATTCCGTCTTTGCTATCAATAATGAACTCCTGCGGAATTACATCAATGATCTTTTCATCTTTCGAAAGCTTTAGGCTCTTTGCACTTTCGTAAAGTCTTTCCACATCGTCTTCGGTTATGATCCTGTCAGGGTGAGAAATAGCTACAATTCCCTCAGACTGGATACAGCGGATGTGCGGTCCTGCGATACCTACTGTAACCGATTTTATATCAAACCCCGAACGTTCCTCAGCTTCGCGGATGGACACTTTGATCGATTCAAGAGTTTTACCGGGATTAACCACCATGCCTCTTGAAAGCCCTGTTGATGGCGCTTTGCCGACTCCGAGTATATTCAACCTTCCGTCATCTCTAACCTGTGCAACAATTGTGCAGATCTTTGTTGTGCCTACATCCAGGCCTACTATAATGTTATCTTCTGATTTTTTCTTAGCCATTTTATTGGTTATTATTCATTTCCAATCCCGGTGCTATTCAACCGGAAGATTATTGTTTTTGACAATTATCATATCACTATACCGCATATCGATATACCTGAATGAATTCGAAGTTCTGTAAACCCTTACCTGTTTCAAAAATCCATTTAACGATAGCAGGTTTTTGTTGATCGCATTTCTGAGTGAAGCGCTGTTCACATCTCTTACTGATTCTGGTTTTTCCCTGCGGGCAGCCGATTCATAATCAATAAAATACACCATAGTAGCATCATCACTTGTTACCAATGAAATACCGTTCGGATCCGCAAAACTTATCTCTGAGATATAATTGAATACACTCTTGTTTATTTTTATCGCCTGGCTGATTATATACTGCGCTATTTTCAGGTTTTTTAGGTCATCTTTGCCATATGTTCCGGGTCCAAGCTCTACCGAAAGTCCGCTAACAACAGGTATATCAAGATCGCTCTGTTCTTTTTTGATAATGTAAACTGTAAGCTGGTCATCTACCAGGAAAACCTCTTTGCCGTTGGTCGCAGCGGCAAACGGATTCTTCTCCGAAATATCTATTTTTATAGTAGCGCCGTCTTTGTTTACTTCTACTTTTTTGATATTCGGATGTTTGCCTATCCTTGTTTCGATCATTTCCATAGAAAGATGGTTGCCGCAAATCAATGAATCATTGAGCTTTGCAAATTCAAATATCTCTTCTTTGGAAAGCGTAATATTTCCGGCAAGCACAACATTCCTTATTGTAGATTTATCCTTCCACAACCCTGAAAGTACTATGCTTGAAAATGTGAATATGATAACAATTGTGAATAAAATGGTAATTTTCCAATTCTTCATATCGTTACCTCCTCAAAGCCGATTAATTTCCATTCCATTTCCAGATCAATTCCGGTTTCAGCTTGCACTTTCTGCTTTATGATCTTAACGAGCTCAATTACATCATGCGCAGTAGCCTTATCATAGTTCACAATAAAATTAGCGTGTTTGGTGGATACCATCGCGCCGCCATATTTTGTGCCCTTGAGTCCGCACTTATCGATAAGCATTGCAGCTTTATTATCCTTCGGATTTTTGAAAACACAGCCTGCATTAGGAACTTCAACCGGCTGAGCAGCATTGCGCTGCAGTATAAGCTCTTTCCTTCTTAGCGATACCTCTTCCTTGTTACCTGCAGGAAGCTCAAACTTTGCTTCAAGTATTACAGTTGATTTCAGCTCTGAATTCCTGTACTTGAATCCGCAATCTTCTTTAGCAAGTATCTTCAGCTTGCCGCCCTTAACAACTGTTACTTCTGTTACATGATCTGCGGTTTCGCCGCCGTACGCGCCTGCATTCATAACCAGAGCGCCGCCGACTGTTGCGGGAATTCCCGCAAGCATTTCAATGCCGGCTTTATCATTCTGTATGCAGAAATCAACAAACCTTGCTATCTTAACTCCGGAACCGCTCACAACTTTACTGCCTTCCATACGCAGGTAGTTGAATGAAGTTTCCAGGTTTATTACTATACCGCGGATACCTTCATCGCTTATGAGTATGTTGCTGCCATTACCCATAACGTAATATGGAATACCCTTATCGTTGGCGTATTTAACTATGTTGATAACATCATCTATATCAGAAGGCTCAACAAAATAATCAGCCATGCCCCCTATCCTGAACGTAGTGAAGCGCGCAAGCGGCTCATTGAGAGCTATCCTGCCTTTAAAAACTTTTTGTATTTCAGAAATTGATACCAATTTATCAGATACTGTTAATTTGATTTACGAATTCAGTGCAGAGGTTTGTTACATCTCCTGCACCCTGGAAAACAACCACATCACCTGACCTAAGATCATGCCTTAACCAGGCAAGCACATCACTTCTTTCGTGAATGAGGCGGATATTTTTGAATCTATCTGCAGCTTCGTTCAATATAAGCTCGCTTGTTATACCTTCAATAGGTTTTTCGCGCGCCGGGTAAATATCCATCAATACTACTTCATCAGAAAGCGCAAGTGCATCGGCAAACTCCCTGTAAAAATCTCTTGTTCTTGTGAACAAATGCGGCTGGAAAACTGTAATCAGCCTTCCTGCGCCTGCTTCTTTCAATCCTTTGAGGCTTGCAGTTACTTCTACCGGGTGATGTGAATAGTCATCGTAAACCCTGATGCCTTTGCCCTCAAATTTCAGCTGCATTCTTCTATCAACTGTACTGAATCCGGAAATGCTCTCCCTGTATGTTTCAAACGGAATATTAAGCACCTTGGAAACCGCGAAACATGCTGTGGAGTTAAGAGCGTTGTGCCTGCCCGGCATATTCAGGTGAACGTTATCGTATGACCTGTGCGAATTCAGGATGGAAAAATCCAAAACACCGGAAGAAGGACGGTAATCAACTATCTTCAGGTAATTTTTATCATCGTAGCCGTAAGAGATCTTCTCACGGTTTATGGAATTCATAAAGCTTTTTATATTCTCATCGTCGCCGCAATAGATCATATACGCGCCATACTTTGACCTGTCGCAGAATTCTCTGAATGTACTTTTGATATCATCCAGGTCTTTATATATATCAAGATGATCAGCATCTATGTTTGTTACAATCGTTACATCGGGTCTAAGCGCAAGAAATGACCTGTCATATTCATCAGCCTCAACCACAGCATACTTACCACTGCCAAACCTTGTTGCACCGCCATCAAAAAGCTGTACATTGCCGCCAACGAATATCAGCGGGTCAAGCCCTGCGTCAACAAGCAGCTTGCCAATCATTGCAGTTGTGGTGGTTTTACCATGTGTGCCCGAAACTGCGATCAGGTATTTATCATTTACTATTTCGCCAAGCATTTCAGCGCGCCTGATAGTGCGGATGCCAAGTTCATTTGCTTTTTCAAGCTCCGGGTTGCCATTTTTGACCGCAGAAGTATAAACAACTGTGTCAATATCCGTTGTGATGTTTGAGGCAGAATGCCCGTTGAATATGTTTGCACCAAGCGAAACAAGTCTTTCTGTGATCTGGGTTGCGGTCATATCTGACCCTGAAACTCTGTAGCCTGTTCTCAGGTAATACTCCGCGAGGCCACTCATCCCGATGCCGCCAATCCCGATGAAATATATGTGTTTGTTTTTATCCAATATCGCGGTTCTGCTCTTCTGTTGACTTATTAATTTTCAGGAATTCATTTATGAGCTCGCTGCCTCTTTCAAAATCGTTTGCCCTGATCTTAAGCTGTTTTCTCCTGTGTTTCAGCTTCAGCTTAATTATCCTGTATGTAGTTTCTTCTTCTTTGCGCCTTCTTCTGCCGATCTTCACATTGATAATATCGGTTAACATCACTTCACGCTCGCCGAACCTGTTACGGAAAATTATCCTGTCCGGTCTTAAAAGTATCATTGGCGCGCGAATGATATTTACTGTAACAATGAATAGAAATATTACAATAAATAAGATCAGTATATAAAAAATCGGATCATCAAACAAAGATTTGAATCCTTCTGTCCCAACGCTTCCGCGTAACAATACATATGCCGCAAAGAATATCAGGTATATAACCAGCGACTGGTAGTAAAAATCCATCCTGTATTTATGAACTTTTTCTTCCATTTCAGTTTTTAGAGTTATTTACAAGCTCAATCAGCATGTTTGCGATCTTGGATGCAGCAGTTGGATCCGCAAACTGTGTAATATTGTTTTTCATATAATTCAGCCTGTTTTCATCGCCCATGAGCCTTAACAATGTGGATTCCAGTTTCTGATCCAGTTCTTTATCGGTTATCATTTCCGCAGCATGTTTATCAACAATTGCCTTTGCGTTTTTTTCCTGATGATTTTCAGATGCCAGTGGGAACGGCACAAATACTGCTGCAAGTCCGAAGCTTGCAAGCTCCATTATTGTAGATATTCCCGAACGGCATAAAACAAGGTCGCTTGCCGAATATGCGTATTCAATTGAGTCAATATATTTAAGTACTTTCACATTCCGGTTCGAAGAAACATCGGCCTTCACTTTTTCAAAATCGGGCTCACCTGTCTGCCAAATTACCTGGATGCCGCTGCCTGTAATATTCTTGAAGCATTTCAGGAAAGCCATATTTATTGAGCGTGCTCCCTGGCTGCCGCCGAAGATAAAAAGTGTTTTGGCAGATTCATCCAGTCCGAAATACTTCCTTGCTTCGCCTGCGGGATGTTTAATCATGCTTTCCCTTACTGGGTATGACATTACCTGCACGTTATCCTGTCTCTTCAGGAATTTCTTCGTACCTTCAAAATTCAATATCACCTTATCCGCTTTCGGAGCGATCATTTTTACAGTAACACCGGGGTAGAAATTCCCCTCTTCAATAACATTTGTGATGCCGAGCGATTGAGCAGAGCGAAGCACCGGTCCGGATATAAATCCGCCCGTACCATAAACCAGGTCAGGTGCAAAGCTTTTTAGTATTTTTTTGGTTTCGCTCAATGCTCTTAAAATTTTATATCCTGTTGCCAGGTTCTTCAGGCTCAGGCTTCTTTTGAATCCTGATGCCTCTATTGTCTGCAGATTATATCCGCTGTTTGGAACTATCTTTTCTTCAATTCTTCCTTTTGCACCTATGAAGCGTATTTCAATATCCTTGTTCAGCTTTCTCAGTTCATCTGCAACTGCAATTGCCGGGTAAATGTGTCCGCCGGTTCCGCCTGCTGCAAATACGATCCTGTCAATAGTCTTCATAATATTAGGCACCGGCATTTGCCAGTGTTTCCCTGAGCAAAGCTCCTTTAGGCTGCAGCCTGTATGTTGAAATGTTCAGCAGAATCCCAACAGCAATTGAATTAAAAATGATAGATGTTCCGCCGTAGCTGATAAATGGAAGTGTTTGCCCGGTTGTGGGAATTATTCCGGTTGCAACCATCATATTTATTACTGCATTCATTCCGATAATAACAGTTATACCAAATGCTAAATAGCGGCCGAAGTCATCATCCATGCTCTTAGCAAGCTTCAATCCGCGGTAAACAAAGATTCCGAAAAGTATAATTACGATACACACTCCCCAGAAGCCGTATTCTTCGCCGACTATTGAAAACACAAAATCATCGTATGATTGCGGCAGGAAGAATTCTTTCTGATTTGAATTGCCAGGGCCTACACCGAGGAATCCCCCGTTACCGAATCCAATTATTGCCTGCGAAAGCTGGTAGCTTGCGTCACCCCCCGTTGTATGCTCGCGGTATGAAAAGATCCTGTTCATTATATACGGCTTCGAAAGTATGAACAGTACAGCGGCAGGAATCATCGAAAGCATTGTGAATACCATGTGTTTCATCTTGACTTTCCCGATCCAGAATACCATCAGGCTGGAAAGGAATATCACGCTTGCGGTCGAGAAGTTCGGCTGAATTGCTATCAGCGCAACTACAACAAGTACATAACCAAGCAGCGGCAAATATCCATAGTACAGGTTGTGAATATAATCCTTCTTCTTTGCCAGTAAGTATGAAATATTAATCAGCAGTGCGTACTTTACAAAATCGGCAGGCTGGAAGCTTAATCCGCCCAAATAGATCCACCTTGAAGCACCCTTGGTTGACTCAACCCCAGCAACAAGCAAGTACAGAAGCATTAAGATTGCAGCACCCATGATATATTTTCTGAACTTTATGAGATTCAGATAGCTGAAACGCGAAACGAAAAATATCAGGAAGATACCTGCTCCCGCTCTTATCAGGTGATTCCTGAAAAGCAATGCGCTATCTCCGCTCATTTTCGCAGACCAGCTTGAAGATGCACTGTACACCACTCCAAGGCTGAATGTGATCAGCGCCAGGATCGGTATTAGCAGCCAGAGATCTATTTTATTTACGCGTGATTCCAATTATTTCAGTGAATTTACTATTCTTTTGAACTCCGCTCCGCGGTGTTCGTAATTATCAAACATATCAAAGCTTGCACATGCAGGTGAAAGCAGCACAACTTCGCCCGGAGCCGCATTTAATGCTGATTTACTGACTGCATCTTCCATTGAACCGGCCATTGTAACCGGCAAAATTTTATTAAAGTAATCATACACTTTCTGCTTTGATTCGCCAATTGCAACAATATGCTTTACGTGTTGTTTTACTTCCTTTTCGATCTGGCTGTAATCATTGCCTTTATCTTTGCCGCCGAGTATCAGAACCAACGGCTCATTGAAACCTTTAAGCGCATACCAAACCGAATTCACGTTGGTAGCTTTGGAATCATTGTAATACTTGACACCCTCGAGAGTTCTAACATACTCAAGCCTGTGCTCAACTCCCTTAAAATTCTCGAGTGTTTTCTTTATGTAATCTTTTTCAATACCGAATATCTTTGCAGAAATTACCGAAGCCATGGCATTGTAAACATTGTGCTGGCCTTTAATTATCAGGTTCTGCGTATCGATGATGTTTTCCTCGCCCATATAATAGAAGTAAACGAGGTCAAGATTATCGAGGTAAGCGCCGGTAGTGACCGAATTCTTAACCGCCGGATTAAGGCTGAATGCAGATTGCTGTACATTCGGATTCATCCTGGTTGAATTCTTTACAAGCTCATCATCGTAATTGAAAACAAAATAATCTGTTTTATCCTGGTTTTCAGCTATTCTCATTTTTGATTCTATATATTTGTCGAATGATTCATACCTATCCAGATGATCGGGAGTAATGTTGAGCAGAATCGAGATGAACGGCCTGAATGTTTTGATGTTATCAAGCTGAAAGCTGCTTGTTTCAAGCACAATGATCGATTTTTCATCAGTTTGGTCAACAATATCCGAAAACGCGATACCTATATTTCCGCAGGCAAAAGTTTTATAACCTGCGTCTTTGAACATCTCGCCTATCAGTGTTGTGGTTGTTGTTTTACCGTTGGTACCGGTTATTGCGATAACCTTACCTTTGCAAAACCATGATGCCACTTCTATCTCGCTAACAACATCAATACCTTTTTTAAGAGCAGTTTGAATAACTTCGGATGTCTGCGGAACACCCGGGCTTACTACCATAACATCGGCATCATATACCCTGCTGCTGTGGCAGCCAAGTTCGTAAGCAATTTCATTATTTTTGATCTCATTAATGAAAGTGCTGCCGATCTTTTCTTCACTTGTTGAATCGCTTAAAAACACATTCATGCCTTTGCGCTTCAGCAGCTTCGCTGCCGCAACGCCGCTCCTGGCTGCGCCAATTATTGTTGCTTTCCTGTATTTTAGTTCAGTGCTCAATTTACCTTGGGAAAGTTACGCCTACGTTTAAGCCAATACCCTGGTATCTCATGTCATCAAACTCCCTGAGATAGTTAAAGTACTTCAGCTCGAGAACAATATTAAAATCATAATTCCTGAAAAATACCGCTCCGGCAATTAGATTTAGTCCGAGACCGCCGCGCGCTGATACTGTGGTTTTGTTTGGATCGTCCCTATCCCTGCCTATAAAATGCAGGCCAAGTCCGCCGCCAACAAACGGGTCAATCTCTGATTTGTTTGATGAACCCATGAACGGGTACATGACATTTACATCAAGACCAATATCGGTAAACGCGGGACTGGTTTTGAATCTGAACGGAATGCTGATCTCTGCCCAGAATCCCTCGCCAACGTATTTACCGAATGCTTCAAGTGCGATCATCTGGTTTCCGTTAAAATCGCCCTGCAGGAAAAACATTCCGATCTTTCCGCCCGGTACAAAGTAGATCTTCTTTGTAGGTTTCTGGTAAAGCGACGCTTTCTTTTCTAACAATTTTTTATTTTGCGGGCTCATGTTGAAATCTGAAGAGTTGTCAGATTTTAATTTGAGCTCTGTGTTTACAAGCTGTGAATAGCCTAATCCTGTTATAAGCAGGAAGAGAATGAGGCTTTTGAACATTGTTGTTGGTTTCATAATATATTCCTTATATAAATTTTTTATCTTATCTTAAATGTTGCAAACGTTACTATTGCAAGGATGACTGCAATGATGTAATACCTAGTTACAATTTTCGGCTCGGGGATACCACTCAGCTCAAAATGATGATGCAGCGGAGCCATTTTAAATATCCTTTTACCTTCACCGAATCTTTTCTTTGTGTATTTGAAATAATACCTTTGAGCAATAACTGAAAGTGATGTTGCAAAAAATATCCCCCCAAGTATCGGGAGCAGGAATTCTTTCTTCACAAGTATTGAAAGAGTGCCAATAGCGCCGCCAAGGGCCAGCGAACCGGTATCACCCATAATTACCTGTGCAGGGTAAGAATTGAACCATAAGAATCCCAGCGAAGCGCCAACAAGTGCTGCGCAGTAAACCATAAGTTCACCATTACCCGGAAGGTAAATGATATCAAGGTAATTGCTGAATATTTCGTTACCTGAAATATATGCTATCAAACCAAGCGCGAGCCCCGCGATACCAACAGTACCAATGGCGAGTCCATCAATACCATCCGTCAGGTTCACAGCATTAGATGTTGCGGTGATTATAAATACCATTATCGGTATATACAGGTACGAAAAATCAAACTCTATTTGTTTAATGAACGGTATAGTTGTAACTGAATTTATTTTTTCAAATTCAGGCAGAAAAAATATCAGGCAGGCAACCACCAGCCCAAGCCCGATCTGGTTCATAAGCTTATAACGGGCAACCAGACCCTTTTTCATCTTTTTGAATACCTTAAGATAATCATCGATGAATCCTACTATTCCCATCCACACAGTTGCCAGAATTATAATGAGAATATATGTATTTTTAATATCGCTCCAGAGTACAACCGGGCCTATAATAGCAAGTATGATTATCACTCCGCCCATTGTAGGTGTTCCGGATTTTGCAAGATGAGTCTGCGGCCCGTCTGCTCTTATCTCATCGGCAACACGCTTTTTGTTAAGTACATTTAATATCTTCGGCCCTATCCAGAACGAAATTATCATAGCTGTAATAGCTGAAAGCGCTGAGCGCCAGGTCAGGAACTTAAATACATCAAATCCCGGGGGATTGAAAGTTTTATTTATATATTCAGCTAAATAGTATAACATTTTTCAGTATAGTGCGGTCCTTTTTATTGTTTAATTAATTGACTGAAATTTTATCTATGACTTCTTCCATCTTCATTGAGCGGGAGCCTTTTACAAGCACAACATCGCCCTTTTTCAGGTTCATTTTGAGGAAATCAGCCATTACGCTTTTATCTTCAAAATGGAAATTGTTTTTAACTCCCTTTGCACCCAGAAAAGTTTGGTATGAATCCTTGCCATGCGTCAGCAGGTTTTCAAAATTCATTTTTTTGATCAGCATGCCTGTACCTTTATGCTCCTTTTTGCTTTGTGGACCAAGCTCAAGCATGTCTCCGAGGCATATAAACTGTTTCCCTTTCAGCTTATATGCCTTCAGATTTTCAAGCGCGGCCTTAACGGAATCCGGGTTGGAATTATATGTATCATCGATAACCCAAACCCCGTTAACGCTCTTTAGCTGATTGCGCCTGTTTGACTCAATTTTATATCCGGATACCGCTTTTGTTATGTCGCGAACCGGGACTTCGAAGTAGAAACCAACTGCGGCCGCCATTAAAGCAGCCCTGCAGCTTTGGTACCCGATATTTTTTAATTGAGTTTTGATCTTTTTATTCCCGTACTTAATTTCAATTTCAGGATAAAACTTATTGAACTTCAGTATCTTTCCTTTAACTTCTGCATTTTTTCCGAATCCGAACGATACACACTTAATATTTTTACTCTTGCGGTATTTAGCGAGATACTTATCATCTGCATTGAGAAAGAACGTGCCAAAAACTGTTTCCAGGTGTTCTACAAGCTCGCCTTCGGCTTTTGCAGCGCCGCTGATACTCTTCAGAAATTCAAGGTGCTCTTTACCTATATTTGTTATTATACCGAACTGCGGCTCCAGAATTTCACAGAGGTACGTAACTTCACCGAAGTGGTTTGTGCCAACCTCAACAACTGCCATATCATGTTTCTTATTGAGCCTGAATATTGTCAGCGGAACGCCTAGCTGGTTATTCAGGTTGCCTTCGGTTTTCAGTACCTTGTACTTTTTAGAAAGAACGTGTGCTGCAAAATCTTTTGTTGATGTTTTTCCGTTGCTGCCGGCTACCGCTATGACCGGGATAACAAAATGACTGCGGTAAATGTTTGCAAGCTTGCCTATCGCTTCAACTGTATCTTTTACGACTATGATGCTTTTGTTTTTTAAAGCCGCGAGCTGTTTTTTGTTCTTGTTAAACCAGTTTCTCTGAACAACAACACACCTGCATCCGCGTTTCAGTATCTCAAGAACAAAATCGTGACCGTCAAACTTTTCACCTTTTATCGCAAAGAACAGGTCGCTTTTGCTGCATTTGCGTGAATCTATCGAAACTCCCTTAAAAACTTTTTTTATTAATTTCGCGGGGTTTATAATCTCCGCGTTCTTAATTCGGAACAGATCATCAGCAGTAACGCTCATCAGCAGTATCTTTCTACAATTTCCTTATCGCTTAGATGAAACCTTGTACCTTTTATTTCCTGGTATGTTTCGTGCCCTTTGCCTGCAATGAGTATTACATCGCCCTTTTTGCTTAGCTCTGCAGCTTTTTGTATCGCCAGTTCGCGGTTCTCTTCAACAGAATAATTATCGCTTGTGATACCTGATTTGATATCCTCTATTATAGAGAGCGGTTCTTCATACCTGGGATTATCAGATGTAATAATCACTTCACTGCTCAACTTCGCGGCAATCGCGCCCATTAGCGGACGTTTTGCTTTATCCCTGTTGCCGCCGCAGCCGAATACTGTAATGATCCTGCCGCCCGCATTATTCTCATCTAATATCTCCCTGATTGCCTCAATTGCCTTCTGCAATGAATCGGGGGTGTGTGAATAATCAATAACAGCCTGCGCGCCGTTTGCCAGTTTGATGAGGTTAAACCTGCCATCAACAGGCTCAAACTCTGAAATGTATTCAGTTATTTCGGAGTACTTCATGCCCAGAACTTTCAATGCTGCTATTGCTGCGAGAATATTGTGAACATTGAACTTTCCTGTAAGCCGGGTTTTGACCGATATCTTATCAATAGCCTCGCCGTTATGCGGTACAAGCACGCTGAACTTCATTCCCCGGAAGTTCATATCTAGATCTTTTGCAGTATAGGTGCCGCAGCCGAATCCGTATGCGATCCTTTCAGCCGGTGAGTTTGAAACCATCCTCGCGCCAAACTCATCATTGCAATTGTAAATTGCTGCCGGTGTGATACCCTTCGTTCCAATCCTGCCGAGTGAGTCAAACAGCATCTTCTTTGAAGTAAAGTACTCGTTCATATCCCTATGGAAATCAAGATGCTCGGGCGTTAAATTGGTGAATACCGCGGCATCAAACTCTATTCCGTAAACTCTCTTTAATGAAAGTGAGTGTGAAGAAACTTCCATCACTACATACTCCACCTGCTCATCAGCCATTTCTTTCAGCAAGCCGTTCAATACGATAGCATCAGGAGTTGTATACACGGTTTTGATGAATCTTTTGTTGATATAATTTCCGTTCGTGCCGATAAGTCCGGTTTTTTTGCCGGCTCTCTGCAGTACATAATTTATTATTGATGTGATAGTTGTTTTGCCGTTTGTTCCGGTAACCCCAACCATTTTCAGATTCTTTGAAGGAAACCCATAAAATGCTCCGCTGAGTGTTGCCATCGTTTTTCTTACATCACTCACCCTGTATATGCGGCTATCTGTTAAACCCGGCTCTCCATCTGTGAATACGGCATTAGCTCCTCTTTCAAGCGCATCTGCTACGAATTTATTTCCGTCGCGGTTAGCACCTTTGATAGCAAAGAAGATGTCATTCTGCTCAACCTCTTCCGAGTTTGAACAGAGCTTATTGACCGTAAAGTCGAATGTCCTTTGTATATCTACGGCCTCATTTTCCAGATATGCTGTCATTTCAGATAGTTTCATTCAAAATTTTGAAGGTGACTCACAGTTGATAACAATTGTTTGATTCTTTGCCAGCAGCGTTCCTGCATCAGGTGATTGTGAATAAACCTTTCCGCTGCCGCTAAGCTTATACTCTACACCGAGTCCCGATAGTATCTTCAGGCATTTCCTGAGGCTTAAACCTTTCAGGTCGGGCATTTTTGTCAGATTTTCTTTTGAGCTTTCGTGATTTATCGCCTGTGATGTTACAAGCTTGAGTATCTTTTCGCCTTTTTCACCGATAACCTGTTCCTGGCTAATTACCACAGCATTTTTGCGGCTGCCGCTTACTTCGTATGGTATCTGGTTCTCATCCAGGAATTTGATAGCATCAGAAATATCAAAATTCACAAGGTTCAGACTGCCTTTATCATCTGTATTCAGAGTAGCCGAAGTCATTACATAATTCGCTGTGTTTTCCGGCTGTGAATATTCATGCAGGCCGGTTAAATTTATGATCCGTTCTGCAATCTTTCTGAATATAGGCGCTGAAACTTTTCCGCCGTAGTACTCACCCGCTGCGGGTGCATCAATAATTACCGCTACAACCATCTGCGGATTTTCTGCAGGGAAGTAACCTATGAATGAAGAAGTATATTTGCTTTTGGAATACTTTCCTTCAACCATTTTCTGCGATGTTCCCGTTTTGCCGGCAATCTTAATGTTTTCTATCTTTGCATCCTGGCCCGTGCCTCTTTCAACAACGCCAACAAAAAGCTCGGTCAATATCTTGGCTGTATTTTTTGAAATTACATTCCTGATCTCAGTAGGCTGGTATTCTTTTATCAGCGTGCCATCGGGAGCGAGGATCTTCTTTATCACGAACGGCTTCATCATCATTCCGCCGTTTGCTACGCATGAATATGCATTGGCCATCTGCAGTGAGGTAACAAGTACTTCATAACCTATGGCCATGTAGTTCAGTGTTACCGGAGAAAACTCAACAGGCTTCTTTAGCCTGCCCTTCATTTCGCCGGGCAAGTCGAGTCCCGCTGTAATTCCGAAGCCGAAATCCCTGGCGTATTTGTAAAACCTCTCTCTGCCAAGCCTGTTTGCTATCTGTATAGTACCTACATTGCTAGATTGCTCAATGACTTGCTGGAACGTTAGACTTGAAAATTTGTGTGCATCTTTGATATTCATGTACTCGCCGCCGTATGTATTCACGACATCATATTTACCAAGCAGGCTTTCTTCCAATGAAGCGGCCGCGGTAACAATTTTAAAAGTTGAGCCCGGCTCGTACAGGTCGGTAATTTCAGTTATCCTGTCCTGGCTGCTGCCATCAAGCGAAATGGAATTCATCGCAAGTATTTCGCCCGTCTTCACATTCATCACAATAACTTTTCCGCCGAGCGAGTTGTTTGCCTCAACACCCGCTTCAAGCTCTTCTTCAACTATCTTCTGAATGTTCATATCGATAGTAAGTATCACGTTATTGCCATCGATCGGTTCCTGGCGGGGGAATTCAACAGCGGGGCGTTTCCTGCCAAGGCCGTCTTTCTGCATAACCACATAGCCATCACGGCCGGAAAGCATGTCATTAAGCTCAAGCTCAATTCCGCTCAAGCCCGTGTTATCAATGTTCGTTAAACCTACAATGCGAGATGAAAGCTTATCGTAATTGAATACACGGTTCGGCTCATTGAGTTTTATTACGCCTGTCAGGTTAAGGTCCTTAACCTGCATTTCAAATTTGGGGTCTATTCTGCGCTCAAGCCATATAAATGAAGTGTTGCGTGTGTTCAGCTTATCGAGGTAATAACTTTTATCCTTTCCGAAAATGCCTGAAAATATCTGCGCAACTGAATCTTTATTATCAACCATGTTAGGATCCGCGGCAAATGAATACATGTTGATATTCGAGACCAGCGAATTCATTTTTCTATCGAACACTATGCCGCGTGAAGGTTTAAGAAGTATCTTACTTTCGTATTGCTTTTTAGCGGCGAGGCGGTATTTACCGGTTTCGATAACCTGGATAGTGAAGAGCTTATACAGGATGACAATAAACATTAAAGCGAATACTGCCATGAAGATCGTTATTCTTCTGTCAATATTCGCCTTAATGTTTGAACCTGTTCTTTCCCGCATATTTACTTCCCGGGCAGCAAAAGCCGCCCACCGGCTCAATTTATTCTATTGAGTTATGTGATCTAAATCGGATTTATCAATAACTATTTTTTTAGGTTTGCTGGTTGAGTACTGCAGGCCAAGTTTATCTACAGCGGTACTCTTTATATTATCAAAATTGGTTAAGCGCTCTATTTCCGTCTGCAAATTATTGTTAACTGTAGTGGTCTTTGTAATTTCCGTGCGGATATTATTGCTTTCTACAACAAGAGAATTTACTGCAATAATGTTGTTAACAAAGAAGACTATTATTCCGGCGGTTATGAAGAGCATAACCATTAAGTTGAATAACGAAATTTTTCTTTGCTTGGGGCTTCTCATTTTGATGGTCTTGTTTGCAGCGCCCTGTTTATGTTATTTTATGATCCTGAATTTCCGTTTATACTGTTGATCTATACTTGTTTTTTGAAACCCTTTTTGCAGCGAAGTCTTTTTCTGCAGCCCTCAGCTTTGCGCTTCTTGCTCTTACATTCCTGCCTGTTTCATCTTCTGTAGGCTCAAGCGGTTTTTTGGTCAGTACTCTGAGCTTTTCATTTGACCTGAGCGAGTTCTTTACTATCCTGTCTTCCAGCGAGTGGTACGATACCGCTACTATCCTTCCGCCTTCTACCAGAAGCTCCGCGCCATCTTTCAGCACTTTTTCAAGATTTTCCAGCTCTCCGTTCACTTCTATACGTATCGACTGGAAAAGCCTCGAGAGATCACTGTTCAAAAACCTTGGCGGAACTTTTTCTTCCAGCAGCCTTACAAGATCAAAGGTTGTGCTGAATTTCTTTTCACTCCTTCGAATTGTAATTTCTTTTGCGATCTGCCTGCTGTAGCGCATTTCGCCATATTCGAACAGAATTCGTGCTATCTCTTTCTCGCTGTATGTATTAAGAACGTCTTTTGCAGTCAGGCTTTGATCTTTGCCAGCACGCATATCAAGCTCTGTATCTCTTTGATAGCTGAAACCGTCTTCACTGCTTAGCTGGTAAGTTGATAGACCAAGATCCATTACTATACCGCTGACTGTTTCAAATCCAAAGCTTGCTGCAGCATTTTTTATCTCGCTGAAATTGCCTTTGAAGAACAAAACCCTTTCACCGAATTCTTTTAATACTTTTTTGCTGTGCTCTATCGCATTAACATCTCTATCAATTGCGATTACTATAGCGTTTCGTGGTGCTGATTCTAATATTTTCTTTGTATAACCGCCGCCTCCGAGTGTGCAGTCAACATAAACCCTTGAAACTGTATCTGCTGTACTATTGATGCCTGCTGTATCATTGCTTCCTGTCGAATCATTGCTGCCTGTTTCTGTTCCAAGCAGGTACCGCGTTGTTTCTTCTAACATTACCGGCTCATGGTAGAACTCGTCGTTCAATTTCTACTGGCCTGTATTATTGGTATAAAGCTTAGTCATTACTTTCTGCATAACACCTTCGTATGATTCATTGCCGCCGGTTATATACTTATCATATACAGCAGGATCCCAAACTTCGATCCTTTCAAGCTGCCCTATCATCAGTATCTCTTTTTTTATCCCTACTATCTTAAGCAGATCCTGGGGAATTAGTATCCTGTGCTGCGAATCAATTGAAAGCTCATCAGCATGAAAAAGCATTTGCCTTCTCATCGAAACTTCGTCACCTGTGTATGGATTTGTGCTCTGTACGGTTTTCAGAACTTTGGTCCACTCATAAGATGGAAAGAGCCAAATACAAGCATCCCTGCCTAAAGTAACATTAAGAATGTTATTGGTTTCCGGCAGAATGTGCCTGCGGAATTTGGCGGGTATGATTATCCTGCCTTTTTCGTCAATACTGGTATTTGTATGCCCTTGAAACAAATTGTAAATAATTTGTATTTTTGTGAGATTTTAAAAGCAATTAGGGTGAAAGCGAGATCGAAATCTTAAATCCTCCACTTCCCTCCATTTTCCTCCACTACAAAAATACGAAAAAAAATCCATATGTCAAGGGTTTTTTCGCTATTTTTTAATATTTTTTTGAGATGTTGCCCCGTTTTTGAGATGAATCGGGGATAGAAAGGGAGGAAACTCGGAAAGTCTGTAAATCATGATTCCCGAACTCTTAGGAAATCAGAAGATGTTAAATAATGTTCCTGTAGCCTTTACAAACAAAAACACACCCAGAATGAGCAGAATTATCCCTGCTATTATGTTCAGCTTGCCAATTGTATGGCGGTTGATCTTATGTTTAAAAACGGTGATTGCCTTCAAAAGCAGCCAGAACCAAAGGATAGTTCCGATAAATGCGCCAACCGAAAACAGCAGGCCGCCCCAGAATGATTGGTCAATTACACCGAACCCTTTAACATATCCCACTAATAATACCCATGATGCAGGCAAAGTGATTGATGAGATACAGAGCATAACACCCATTACAAACAGTCCGAAGAAATTGGATTTATCCGGTATCGGCATTTTATGCTTTTTAACAAATCCGGCAGCCCTGCCCTGTGCAGCGCTTAAGTGTTGTGATTCCTTCGCCTCAAGTTTTTCAAAATCATCCTTTGAGCGCATTATCTTTATTCCGTAATAAACTACGGCAGCGCACCCGGCGTAGATAAGTACTATTTGTATAGTGTATGAGTTGTTCTTTATGAACTCTTCAGCGCTGGAAGGCAGAAATGAAATGAATAGCGATATACCGCCAAAAGCGATAAGGGCGTAAACCATATCCATAAAAGCGGAACCGGCTGCAATTGCCATTCCCTCCTTCTTTTCACCGCGAAACCCTTTTGAAATTAGCGCAAAGGCGATTGGTCCAAGAGGCGGAACAGAAACAACGAAACCCGTAATTATACCAGCTATTATAGTAACTATCATTAATCAATTGTTAATCAGGCAATTTAGCCAAAATCTGTAAACATAAAAACGAGCAAAAATGCCCCCACATACTATTAACATGGAAGCCCGACTAAAGTTCTGATTAATGTTTAGAACACTGAATTTACTGCTGAATGAAGCTCCTATTTAGCATGTAACCTGCAACCTGCAACATGTAACCTGCAACCTGCAACATGTAACCTACAACCTGCAACTTGAAACCTGAAACTTGCGACCTGAAACCTGCAACTTGAAACCTGAAACTTGCAACTTGAAACCTGAAACTTGCAACCTGAAACCTGCATTTCATTACACCTTCGTAATTTCCCGGCTTTCGAGGTTTTCATTCAGTATCTTCAAAACCGCGTCGTGTACTTTACCATTTGTGATTAGGGCATTTCCATTATAGATCGAGTCGTTTCCGCTAAGGTCAGTCAGTTTCCCGCCGGCTTCTTCAATGCATATCTTTGTTGCGGCAATATCATACGGCGCAACGAACGGATCAACCATTATTTCAGCTTTGCCGTTGATCACAAATACATGTCCGTGGCAATCGCCGAATCCACGGTCATAATATGTTTGTTTAACAAGGTTCGAGAAATTAGACCTGTATGTTTGAGGATAGATGTATTCAAGTCCGCCATGGAGTAAATATGACTCTCTAACCTGTTTCACCTTGCTTACCTTAACCTTCCTGTTGTTGAGGTAACATCCCATTCCTTTAGCCGCGAATACAAACTCATCCAGCGAGGGCATTGCTATGATACCGAGCACAACCTCGCCCTGGTATTCCAAAGCCATCAGCGTTCCCCAAAACGGGTATTTGCGCATATAATTTTTAGTACCGTCAATCGGATCGATTATCCATTTGAATTCAGAGCCTGAACTTTTTTTCCCGCTTTCTTCAGCGTGAATATCATGCTCCGGGTAATTCTTCTTAAGCTGCGCAAGGATGTACTTCTCGCACTTCATATCTGCAATTGTAACTGGAGTCAGGTTTTCCTTAACCTTGTGCTTAAGCTTTTTCTCGTAGTACTTCAGAGTAATTCCCTCTGACTTCTTTACGGTCTTCACCGCAAAATCCAGGAGCTTAACGAGTTGTTTGTTTTTTAATTCCATATGTTAAAAATAAAATCTTAAAATTTGGATTTCGTTAGGCATAAATTCAAACCTAATTAAATATTCAAAAACTGCAATAATATAATCCATGGCTTACCTGTGCTTAACAAGGTACTAACATATCCCGGCTATATTTGAATATGCAAATGAACTAAATCATTAATAAATGAAAATAGCTCATATTTCTGATCTTCACCTGGATTTTTACCACAAGAAGCAAAACAACACTAATACCTTACACTTACTTGAATATATAGCTGAAAGCAATTACGATCATTTGATCATTTCAGGCGATATCACCGAAAATTCAGACCGAAACTCATTTCTGCTAGCCCGCAAATTACTTTCCAAATTTGGACTTTTAAACAGCAGCAAACTTACTCTCACAATAGGCAATCATGATATTTACGGTGGCGTGCACCTTGCTGAAGATGTAATTAACTTCCCTTCCAGATGCAAAAATACTAATTATAATGATAAAGTATCCGAGTTCGCCGGATATTTCTCTGAAGCCTTTCCGAAACATACTAAAGAACAGCTTAGTGTATTCCCGTTCATAAAAGAGCTGGATGATGCTGTTCTTATTTCGTTAAATTCAATTGCGCAGTATTCATATGTTAAAAATCCTTTCGCATCGAATGGCAAAATTGATCTCGCACAACTAGAATCAGTATTGGAATTACTAAAAGATGTACCCGAAAACAAAAAGCGTATAGTAATAACACATCATCATTTCAGCAGGGAATCTACTGATATATCCCCCGAAGCCGGATCGGTTTGGCAGGCAATTGAAAAACAAACCATGAAGCTCAGAGGTAAGAAAAAGGTACTGAAAAGCCTGATGAGTATGGGTGTTGAATTGATACTTCACGGGCATCTTCACGAAAATTCCGCATATTCAAGAAGCGATATAGCAATAAACAACGCGGGCGGTTCCATTCTTTCACGCACAAAAGGCAAAATGTTTGTCAATACTATAGATACTTCTAATTCCGGTGAACTTTTGCAGTCATTCTCCATGCTGGATAAGCCGGTATTAACTGATGATATTGAAAATTTTACACCGATCCAAAGCTATATCACAAACAGAGTTCCCCAGAAGCCTGAGGCTATCTGCCTTAATTAACTTGCAGTTCTTACGCATACAACTGTTTCCCCACCCAACAAATAACTCAATAAGTTTGTCATGATTCACGTTGTTAATTGATTATGCAGAGAATAATTTTTAACTTTGTGTATTCCACAAAAAATATACGGCTCACTTAACCAATGGCAAGATCCGAGATACAGATTTTCTCAGGCAGAAACTCTAACTACCTTGTTAAACACATTTGTGATTACCTCGATCTGCCCCTGGGCAAATGCAGGATCGTGAACTTCAGCGATGGCGAAATATGGGTGAAGTACAACGATAACATCAGGGGAAAGGATGTTTACCTTGTACAATCAACTAACCCGCCATCAGATAACCTCATGGAGCTGCTTATTATGATAGACGCGGCAGTGAGAGCTTCCGCAAAGAGGATAACAGCAGTAATACCATATTTTGGTTATGCCAGGCAGGATAGAAAAGATATGCCGCGTGTATCTATTACCGCGAAGCTTATTGCCAACCTTCTGACCAAGGCAGGCGTTGACCGCATCATTACCATGGATCTGCACGCACCGCAGCTTCAGGGATTCTTCGATATCCCGGTTGACCATTTATACTGCTCAGTGCTGCTTCTGAAATACTTCAAAAAGTTAAAATTGCGCAACCTTGCGGTTGCCGCGCCTGATGTGGGCGGCTCTAAACGCGCCAGGGCGTATGCAAAAAATCTCGGCGCAGATCTTATTTTGATCGATAAACGCAGGCCCAAACCAAATGTTGCCGAAGTAATGAATATCATTGGCGATGTAGAAGGGAAAAATGTACTGATAGTTGATGACCTTATCGATACCGCAAATACTTTCGTAGCCGCAGTTGAAGCTTTAAAAAAGCATGGTGCCAAAGAGATTTACGGCGCTGCAACGCATCCAATACTATCCGGGCACGCATTGCAGAAGATAGAAAGTTCAAGCCTTAAAAAGCTTGTGGTTGCCAATACCGTTCCGCTTAATATAAAATCAAAGAAGATAGAGGTTCTCGATATCTCCCGGCTCTTCGCACATGCGATTTTAAGGAATAACGAAAACCAATCCATCAGCGCGCTGTTTAAGGTAGAATAAGTTTTAAAGATAAATTCAGCGCTCTAAAAAGGCAGTAACTTCACAGTTATTGCCTTTTTCAGTACCGGACATATAATTTTCCTTCAATATTCACTTAATATCTAAAAAAATTGATGGTTTAACCCCGATTTTGCATATATTATTACATTGAAAATAAGGGGCTATTTAGCTATTTTTTCAATAATCAAAACGATAACTAACCCGGTGAACAAATGGGTAAAAAATTTAAATTGGAGGATTACAATATGTCAGAAGAAAGAGGCGTAGCAAAAGGTCTGTTCCTTGGATTCTTAGCAGGCGGAATTGTTGGCGGCGTTTTGGCACTTTTATATGCGCCAAAGAGCGGTAAAGAACTTCGTCAGGATATCAGGAACAAAAAAGATGAGATGCTTGACGATGCCGAAGAATATATCGATATCGCAAAGCACAAAGCGCAGGATATCATCAACGAAGGCAAAAAGCGTTCGGAAGAGCTTATTTCGGATGCAAAGAAAAAAGCCGGCAACCTGCTTGATGATGCCAATAACATCTTAAATGTTGCAAAAGAAAAAACAACAACTTCATACGAAGCCGCAAAAGGCAAGATAGTCGACGAATCAGCAAAGGTTAAAGATGCGATAAAAGCCGGTGTTGATGCATACAAGGAAGAACGCAACAAGATCTAATCAGCGCTTTTAATAATCTCAAAATGGCAAGTAAATGCAGGAATTAAACTTTGTATCTGAAATTGCCGTAATCGCGCTGTACATTGCATTAATAGCGCTGGTAATATACCTGATAAGGGCAATAAAACGTATTGTCAGCGCTATTGATAATATCAACAGTACGATCGATAATATCGAAAGTAAGGTTGATCATATCACAACCAAAACTGAACCTTTAATTGACAATTCTCTTTTGATCACAAACGATATCAAAGAGATCTCATCCAACCTCAAAATTCAATCTGCAAAGATCAACGGTATCGTTGATACTGTTAAAGAAACAACCGATTCAATTGTAGGTTTTGAGCAAAAAGTTCAGAAGGAAGTTGAAACCAATGTTTTTGATGCCATAAACATGGTTAACGCGGTATCAAAGGGCGTTAAAGCCTTCCTTGGCGTGGTTTCAGGCAGTAAGAACGGCTCCTATAAAAGGAACAAAGCCCATTCTTACGAAAGCGACGAAGATATGTATTGATCTTTTTTTAAACGGCCGTGAGGCCGTTTGCCGTTCCGGTAACACTTACCCGGTGCGAATTTATATGTGTAAAATTATCAACTTAACTTATTATAATTAGCCGCGCGGTTTATCTGCGGCATAATTGTTCATTAATTAGAAGGGGCAGAATATTTTGGGTAACATCACACCGGAGAAAATCAGGAACGTCGTTATAGCAGGGCACGGCGGTTCCGGAAAAACAATGCTTGCTGAATCAATTTTATACACAACAGGTGCAGTTAACCGCCTCGGCAAGATCGAAGAAGGCTCTACCACCTCTGACTACAGTAAAGACGAAGTTTCAAGAAAGATATCGATCAACTCTTCCGTTCTCAATACAACCTGGGAAGACTTTAAGCTCAATATAATCGATACTCCCGGCTACACGGATTTCACCGGCTCGGTAAAATCTTCAATGAGGATCATGGATACTGCTCTTATAGTAGTCAATGCATCCGAAGGTGTTGAAGTTGGAACTGAAATTGCAGTTAACTATGCAAAAGAATACGGCATTGAGATCTGCTTTGTAGTGAATAAGCTTGATTATGAGAAATCAGATTTTGACAGCACGCTTGCACAGCTCCGCGAAAACTACGGCGGCCATGTTGCCGAGCTGCAGTTCCCCGTTAACCAGGGTTTCGGATTCGACAGCATCATTGACGTACTGAAGATGAAGCTGCTTAAATTCAATACAGACGGCAAAGGTGAATACACCGAGCATGATATCCCCGACGCACTTAAGGAAAAAGCGAACGCGCTGCACCAGGAGCTGATAGAAATTGTTGCCGAAGAAGATGAAGAAATGATGAGCCGCTTCTTTGATGAAGGCGGTACGCTTACCGAAGAAGAGCTTATTGAAGGGCTTTCACGCGAGATCAAGGCTAAGAAGATTCTTCCTGTGCTTTGTACCGCAGGTATGGCAGGCATTGGCGTTAAACCGCTCACGGAATTCATCTGCAAATACTGCCCCAGCCCGCTCGATTCAGCCCCGTTCATGGCTAAAAAAACCGGCAGCGATGATTATGTTGAGGTTATGTCAAATCCAACAGGCGAAGCAGCAATTTTCGTATTCAAAACTCTTTCAGAACCGCATGTTGGCGAGATGTCATTTTTTCGCGTGCTCTCGGGAAGTGTTAATGCAGGTATGGATCTTACCAACCAGAATAAGAATAAAGCTGAACGCTTAACACAGATCTTCCAGATGAATGGTAAGAACAGGAAAGATATGACCACTGCTGTTACGGGTGATATAAGCGCGGTTGTGAAGCTGAAAGATACCCATGTCAATAATACTCTGACAGGCAAAGGCTTAAACGTACAGATCGACCCTATTATCTTTCCGGAGCCGCTTATAGAACAGGCGCTTCTTTCTAAACAGAAAGGTGATGAAGATAAAATTGCATCCGGACTTTCGCACCTGCACGAAGAAGATCCAACATTCCTTTTCCATTTTGATCCGGAGCTTGGACAGACAATTATTGCAGGCCAGGGAGAACTTCATCTTGCGATAATCATAGCAAGGCTGAAAGAAAAGTACGGCGTGGAAGTTAATATTGTTGCGCCCAGAATTCCGTTCAGAGAAACTATTAAAGGCAAAGTTGAAGATGTTGAGTACAAACACAAGAAACAATCAGGCGGCCACGGCCAGTACGGCCATGTTCATCTGAAACTTGAGCCGCAGAAACGCGGAACAGGATTTGAATTTGCCAATGAAGTTGTTGGCGGAGCTATCCCCACAAAGTTTATCCCCGCAGTTGAAAAGGGCGTTATTGAAGCCCTTGTAAAGGGACCGGTCGCGCATTACCCGGTTGTTGATGTGAAAGTAACAGTTCACTTTGGATCATACCATGATGTTGATTCATCTGAAATGGCATTCAAGATCGCAGGCGCACAGGCATTCAAAAAAGGATTCCTTGAAGCAAAACCTGTTTTGCTTGAGCCGATATATGAAATTGAAGTTACCGTTCCCGAAGCATTCATGGGTGACGTAATGGGCGATATCTCCTCACGCAGGGGAAAAATTTCAGGTATGGATACAAACGGCAAGATGCAGATCATAAAGGCTAATGTACCGCTTTCGGAAATGCATGATTACGCAACGAAGCTGCGCTCGATCACACAGGGACGCGGAATATTCAAACGCAGGTTTGATCACTACGAAGAAGTACCTAAGGAAATTGAAGTAAAAGTGGTTGCCGAAGCACAGAAGGAACAGGCTGAAGCACACTAAAATATTAAATTTTTAAAGCAGAATACTATATTATGTTAAAAATGCCCGGGCTAAAAAGTCCGGGCTTTTTTATGTGCATTTAAAAAATTAAACAATTATTTTTGAATATGGAAAAACTCTGGTCACCTTGGCGCTCACAGTATATTGATACATTCAAAGATGAACCGAAGGAAACGCTGCCCGGCTCTTTATTTTCGCGGATACTTAATGAAAATGACGACAGGAAAAATTACCTGCTCTACCGCGGCAAGGCTGCATTCATTATTATGAATCTTTACCCGTATAACAGCGGTCATTTGATGGTAGTGCCATATAAAGAGGCAAGGAGTATTGATGAGCTTGATGGCGATACAAGACTGGAAATGTTTGAGCTGATTGATCTTGGCATCAAAGCGTTAAGTGATGCAATTAAGCCGCATGGATTTAACATAGGGGCTAACCTTGGCCGGGTTGCCGGTGCAGGTATTGAAGATCATATCCATTTCCATATTGTCCCCCGCTGGAACGGCGATACCAATTTCATGCCCGTGCTGAATGATGTTAAGGTAATATCCGAAGAGATGGGCAGAACGTATGAAAAGCTTAAATCTGCCCTGAAAAAGTTACAAAACAAGTGACAAACTGGCCTTTTAGCATTTGTCATTTGGGTTCCTGACTTTCGCTTATTGAAAGTTTGACATTTGAACTTTGCCATTTGTCATTTGGGCTCCTGACTTTCGCTTTTTGAAAGTTTGACATTATTTCCCCCCTTTCAAATAACCTAAATTTTTCTTATTTTTGTAATTCTACTAAAAAAACGCTCCCATCGACTAGGGGTTAGGTCATCACTCTTTCACAGTGGAAACACGGGTTCGAATCCCGTTGGG
>JACSRQ010000059.1 GCA_014879675.1 Ignavibacteria bacterium | reverse complement strand
CCATACTAACTAAACTTACTCATTTAAACTTCAGATTACAAACATACGAGATTACAAACATACGAGGGGCGAGATATGTTAGCGATGGGTGCAGCCCATCGACAGAAGGTGCAATTAACGCAAAGCCGCGAAGCGGCGTTATACAATTCGGCTTGAATCTGTAACTCCTGGCGGCACAAAAATCATTTCTATTTTACCTTCAAATTTGCCGCTCTTTGAATAAAATCCATGTTTTTCACGCAACTCTACTTCTGAAACATTCCCTTTATTTTTTCCGTAAAAAACACCTTAACCAGTCTTTTATTATTAATCACTAATAAGTATTTTGAAGAAATAGTAAATGTACTTGTTTACTGATGCAAAGCTTTCAACCATCAAAACATACCCGGAGCAGACATGAAAAAGCATTACTTCTTTTCGTTATTTATTGTTTTTCTTTTCAGCGGCAGTACTACGCACTCTCAATGGACTGAACAAACAAGCTCAACCGCGAAAAAACAGAATGCCGTGTTCTTTCTCAACCAACAAACCGGGTTCACCGGCGGCGATACCGGCACGATCCAGCGCAGCACAAACGCAGGGGCTACATGGTTCAGCTCTAACCTGGGTATATCCGGCAATGTAAATGTTACCGATATCTTTTTTTCAGGCAGCGATACAGGCTACTGCACCGTTTCGAACGGATCGCTTACCGGAAAAATCCACCGCACAAGCAACGGCGGCGCCGTTTGGACAATAATGTTCGATACAACAAATATTGGCCTGCGCGGGATCTTCTTCGCGAATGTAAATACAGGCTGGGCGGTTGGCAATGGCGGAACGGTAAAATACACAACCAACACCGGTATGAACTGGCTCTCGCGGAATTTTACAGGCACTACCAACACCTGCATATATGCGCTTTCTTCATCACTTGTAATGGTTGGCGGATTCGGCAGCGCGGGTTACATAGCAAGATCAACCAACGCCGGCGTGAACTGGAGCTTTCCAACCATACCCGCTAACATTGCGGATATAAGGTTCATATATTTTGCTGATGCGAATACAGGCTACTCCGGAGGCCTGGCTCTAGGCGGACAGGGCGGTATGTGCAAATCTACCGATGGCGGTTTATCATGGAGCCTGCTTGCGGGTTATGTTGGTTCAACTCCGCTGAACGCGTATTTTATAAATGCCAGCACCGGCTATGTTGTAAATTCATCCGGCGAGCTTAAAATGACAACCGATGGCGGCGTAAGCTGGCTTAACCAGTCAGTTCCGGCAAATGGTTCCTACGCGGATATTCACGGCAGCGGATCGTTTGCATGTATCGCGGGAAAAAAGATCGCCACGAATACAACGGTAAGCATTCAGCAAATATCAAACGAATTGCCTTCTGAATTTGCGCTTGAGCAAAACTATCCGAATCCGTTTAACCCAACAACAAGTATCGGATTGCGTATTGCCGATTTCGGATTTGTGACATTGAAAGTTTATGATGTAACGGGAAATGAAGTCGCGATGCTGGTGAACGAAGAGCTTAGTGCCGGAAAATATAACGTAGATTTTGATGCGTCTAATCTGGCGAGCGGTACGTATTTTTACAGGCTTCAAACCGCGGGCTTCACGCAAACGAAAAAGTTATCGATTATCAAATAGGCTGCATTCTGATTTGAGAGAGCATTAAAGAAAGAAAATTGAAATCAGTAATACAATATAAATAATCTAAAACAAACTAAAGGAGAAACGAAACATGTCAAGCATATTAGAGCCGGTAGAAGGCGTAACACTTGAAGACTGGGCAACAGCAAATGCCAAAATGACATCCGGTACAACCAAGGATGAGATCTGCAAGCTTCTGGGTGTTGATGCGCCGAAGTGGGATAGAGTTAACGAAGAGTGGCTTGCCCGCATGAAAAACGATACATCATTCACAATCTCAACCAAGTACGCGGCTGCGTTCAACCAGTCTGCAAGCGGCAACCTTGGCAAAGGCGGCGCATCGGCAGCACAATCCATAAGTTTTGAAAAGTACATTGAGGCAATGGTTGCGCAGGATGTTCTTGGCAAGCAGGGCCGTGACGCGCAGGACGTGCTGAAAGATTTCGGTATGACCGTTGCTGATTACTCCAACGTAAGCAGCCACTGGAGCGGCCAGATGATGACCGATTTTTCGCTCGCTATGAAAATGCAGACACTCATGAACGAGTACAAAGCAAAGTACGAGGCAATGAAGACTGATTCACACAGCGATCTGGATTTTTAAGAAGCTGCGGTAACTTTTCACAAGTTCTAAAAACCGTTAAAACGGTTTAGAAACAGGCGTTTTGTATCATGCTTCCCAAGCTCTTCTGTTTGGGAAGCTTATTTCAAATCAAAATCATAGTTTAAGTGATGGTTCAATCTACGGGATCCTTCGCTTCGCTCAGGATTAATATATGACAGAATTTAACAAAGAAATTGACGCGGCTTTCCAGAGCGCGTGGCATGCTGCCAAAGGCGGCGATGCAAAGTGGTACGAAGTAATGCAGCAATACGGCGCTGAGCCGCTCAGCGAGGGATTGAAAAAAGAGCTGCTGGATTCCGAAATGAAAATTCAGCGCGGCGCTTTCCCCATCGAGCTCCGCCGTGTGATGGAAAAGATAATGGCAAAGCATCCAGCCGAAGCTAAAAACTTCGCTATGGATGCGAAGATACTGGAGTATTACCAGAAGATAAAACCATTTTCGGGTTTGGGTGATATCTTCGCGAATGCATCAACCGGTACCGCAAAGTATTCTCAGGGATTGCAGAAAGAAAAGCACAACACCATAAAGTGCAAGAACTGCGGCGCACCAAGGCTGGAAGAAATGCAGTATGATAACTGCCTGTTTTGCGGCAGCGAGCTTTTTGAGAGAGTGTGATATTTAAGGCAAAAGGCAAAAAAGGAAAAGGCAAAAAAGCAAAAGTGAAAAAAATAGCGTAGTGGTTTCCCAAACCGGAGTTTAGGAAACATGCGTGGAGAAAAGATTTGATTAGCCCCGCTCTTCTGACTACCAAAGCAGTTTAGAGCGGGGGTAAAGAGCTATATAAATATTTGGGCTTTAGCCCTGATTGGAATATTCGTAAGTCATAGAGTAAACACAGACAGGTCGCGAAGTGCTCTTCTTTCACAGATAAGTCACGAAGTGCGCTTTTATCACAGACAGGAATGTCTGTGCTACTAAAAGAAGCAGGATTAAAAAAAATTTAAAATTAACTTGCAGCTAAAGGTTCTGTTAATGAGACCCTTCGCTGCGCTCAGGGTAAAAAATTATGGCAGACTCATCACCGGAAGTACAGGCAATGGTTACAAGGTGGAATGAATTCCTGAAAAAAGTGGAGGCCCGTTATTACGAGGTCTTAAAACAAACCGAGGAACCGCTGGATAACGTGATCGCAAATATCCAGTATGATAACATTATCATACACAATATTTCAAACGGTCTTAAAAACCAGACCGTTACACAGCTATCGGAAAAGATAGACGGCGCCGCAACCAAGTTCGAAACGGAAATGCGTAAAGCAGGCGCTTCATCAGGGCTCACTTCCGCCGAAAGGGGTAAGAGTCATGTGCTGAAGAACTGGATGGAAATAGAATACCTCAAGTTCGAGAACAAGCTTGCCGCACGCGCCGCAAGAAAGATACTGGAAAATGTTAACAGCCACATCGATGCAAGCAAAATGCACCGCTGCACGCAGTGCGCTGCTGATCTGAAGATAAATGTATATTCATTCATGGCTGTGAACATTAAGTGCGAAAGCTGCGGCTCGGTGAACACATACCAGCCTGATGACAGGGTGAGAGCGCTGGAGTGGTATGTTATAACCCCGCTTGCGGAAGAATTCGCATTTGATGAAAAGCTCAAAGCGCGTACGGATAAACACGCAATGAAGGAATATTACAAAAAATTCTATGGCTATCTAATGGAAAATGTACCCGATAAGAAGCAGTATTATGAAAGGGATCTTCACGAGCGGCTTACGAATCCGATGTTCACAAATTTCGTATAATGATTTTTTACCCCCTGCAGCGTACACCGGGGTTTTGTTTAAAAATTCAGACTTTCGGTCAAAATAAAAGTGGCTAAGATTGCTCACAAAAATCAGTGAAACACAATTTATCAAAATTCCGTTATATTACAGCGCCGGGAAAATGATATCTGTTTACATCAGGTCCGGCAGAATTTATAAATCATACTATATCATACCATTATGAATTATGATAAAAACATTGTGAAGGAAAAACTGGGAGAGATCTGTAATAGCGGCGCGGCTGTTGTATTCGAAATTGGCGGGCATTATGTGCAGCTTGCCGCAGTTGAGCCCGACAGGCTATACTGCGAAGCAGCCTCGCATCATTTTCATTCCGGAATTGATATCGGTCTTGAGGCAAGCTTTGCGGGAATGGGATTCCACCTGGAAGAAGGCGGCAATTACAGCAGGGCGTATCCTGCTTCCACCCCCGAAGATCTCGAAAAAATTGCAGATGAGATGGAGATCATTTTCCGCGACCTTTACCATGCCGATAGCTCCGCCCCATTTGAAGTAAATGATGTAGAGTAAAAAACAGGCTTTAGCATTCTCTCTTTCGCTGAACGGTTTCCTAAATAAACTGTACCTCCTGGCTGTGCTGAACTTTGTCAAGTTGAGCGGAGTCGAGTGCCGAACGAAATCTATGCAATCCTTATACTACAGCCAATTATACACTTACCGTGATGAAATATCTTGTTATATTTACTTAATTATTCTGAAAAAACTATAAAGACTAGATCTATGAAGATAGTTATTGCTGTAATTGTTCTGTTTTTTGCTGTTAAGATTTCAACCGCAGATCAGCTTGCGTGGATAACCAAGGAGCAGGCTAAACAAACCGTTGCTTATTTTACCGAAAATGAAATAGACCGCGTTGTGCTGTGGTGTGCTTGCTGTGATAACGATACCAAGTTGATAGTTGAAGTAGAGCATATAAGATACAAAAAAACCGAAGACCCGAATTATTACCAAATACATATAGAAGGCATTACAACAAAGGGCAAAAACATCAATTACGCGGTCGATCTGGCGTATGTTCACATAAAACGCGACGGCTTGTGGAGATGTTTGGGAACAGAGCTTGGGTTTGAGTGCGACCCGTGTACCAAAGCTTTTAAGATTTGATAATATTATAGTAGTGGATACTATCGCGGAAATCATCAGGGATAAGATTCGCACGGGATTACAAAACGGGTTGTTTGAATTACCCAATGTGCAGCTTGTTGAATTGAACCAATCGCATATTGCAGAATTGTGGCAGTACGCAAAGGATGAGAGACTGTGGGAGCATTACACTTTCCGCAAAATGGAAAACGAACCGAAGTTTGGATCGTTCATTAACCATTCGCTTCTCGAAGCAAGTCACGGGCGTGAGTTTACGTTTGCGATTATTGATAGATCAACAGGGCGTTTATCGGGCACAACGAGCTTTCTTGATATTCAGCCTGCTTCCCGCTCGCTGGAAATAGGCAGAACATGGCTGGCAACGTACCTGCATGGCAGCGGATTCAACGCCTCGTGTAAATTCCTCCTGCTGAGATTCTGTTTTGAGGAATTGGGGCTAATTAGAGTATTTTTTAAGACCGATAGCAATAATCTGCGCTCGCAAAAGGCAATGGAGAAGATCGGCGCAAAATATGAGGGCACACTGCGAAATCATATGATAAGGGAAGACGGAACCTTTCGCCACTCAGCATATTATAGTATAATAGAAAGCGAGTGGGGGGAAGTCAAGCATATCCTGAGAGAGCAAAGCGAACGAAGGATCTCATAGCCTTGATTTAATCGTAACTTGATATTTTGACTAAATCTATTTGTATTAAACTTAATGGCGTTTGTGAATGAGATCCTTCACTGCGTTCAGGATGAGTAAATGGGAAATTATAAAGGCAGACTGATAATTGGTGTTGTTATCGCGCTACTCGCGGTGGTTTCGTATTTCATGAAGGGTGACGAGAATCCCGTAACAGGCGAAAAGCAGCGGGTTAGCCTGACTGTGGATGAGGAGATCCGCCTGGGGATACAAAGCGCGCCGGAGATGATACGCGAATTCGGCGGCGAGTACCGCGATAGCAAGCAACAGGCGTATGTGGATAGGGTTGGAAACAAGCTGGTGCAATCAACCGAGGCAGGCAGCTCGCCTTATAAGTTTGAGTTCCACCTGCTGGCGGATGCAAATACCGTAAACGCATTTGCTTTGCCGGGCGGACAAATTTTTATTACTTACGCATTGCTGAGCAGATTGAAAAACGAAGATCAGCTTGCAGGGGTGCTTGGCCACGAAATAGGGCATGTAATAAACCGCCACAGCGCGGAGCATATTGCCAAACAGGAGCTAACACAGGGACTCATCCAGGCGACAGATATTGCAAGCGGCGATCCGGGTATGCTTTCACGCTTCATCGGCAATATGGTTAACATGAAGTACGGCCGCGAGGACGAGCTGGAGTCCGATGATTACGGCGTGAAGTATATGGTAGAAGCCGGATACGATCCCGAAGCAATGATCGATGTAATGAGGATACTTAAGGAAGCATCCGGCGGCGGTAACCAGCCGGAATTCATTAGCACACATCCGAGTCCGGACAACAGGATTGAAAAGCTTAAGGAAGTAATAGCAAAACATAGATCCAAAAAGCAGTAAAATATTCCAGGTTTATAAAGGCGGAGAAATAGTTTAATTATTTCACATTTCAGAATATAAACAACCAAATAATCATGACCAGAAACAGCGTAATAATATCAGCAGCGGTTATAATTTTTGTAATATTAATATCAGGATGCTCGGGTACAAAAGGAACATCATCAGCCAAAATAGAAGGAATTGAGTGGAAGCTTGAATCTCTGAAGGGAAGCCCTGTTGCTTTGAAAAGCGGCAGCAGCATCACTCTGAGCTTTGACGGCTCTACGGCAAAAATAAGCGGTACCGCGGTTTGTAATAAATACTTCGGCGGTTACACAAAAACCGATGAGACCTTAATTTTCAGCGGGATCGGCTCAACAAAAATGATGTGCGACGATAACATAAACGAATCAGATTACTTTAGTACACTTGGCAGCGTTGACGCGTACAAAGTTTCGGCAGGCAAGCTGAGCCTTTTAAGCGGCTCAAAGGTGGTTTTAGTGTTTACGGGTAAATAGAATTTTCTCCGCGGTCTTAAGTTGTAGAGGTAAAATTCAGCATTACAAAACGCTGTATTAAAATTAACCAAAAGAAGCGTGAATAAATTATATTACATTCCTATATTTGCGCTTCTTTTTTCGTTCGTAAATTTTAGCGGATGCCCAGGCAGCGTTAAGAAGTATCCAATTAATGGTACAGTGTGGAAACTCGAAATGCTGAACGGGAAATCTATAACACTTAAAGGCGGTAATTATATCACGCTTAATTTCGAAGGTTCAGGGGAAAAGCTAAACGGTACAGCGGTATGCAACAAATATTCCGGTGAGTATTTGAAAAAGGAAGATTCCCTAACCTTTTTGAATATAGCTGCAACAAAAATGCTGTGTGATGATGATATCAATGAGTCGGATTATTTCAACGCACTCGGCAAAGTGGACCGCTATAAAATTTCAGAGGGAAAGCTCAGACTTATAGGTAAAGATTCTGTAGTAGCAATATATAAACAATAAATCTTCCAATTATATGAAGAACATCTTTCGGATCTTAATAATTTTTGCTGCTGTTCTGGTTACGGGCTGCAGCACATCTGATAGCGCCGGGGATAAGTCTCCTCTTACGGGTACTGAGTGGCAGTTGTTCGAGATGGATGGCGTAAAGTATGAGCCCGTAAGCGGAAAAAGTGTAACCATGAAGCTTGATAGCAAAGAAAAGAATATCAACGGCAAGGCTCCATGTAACACTTACGGCGGACCGTATATAAAAAGCTCAAACAAGCTTTCGTTTGGTGGGCTTTATTCAACCGAAATGGCATGTGATGAGCTTGATAAGGAAACCTCATATTTTGCACTCATGCAGAAGGTGTTTGCGTACCAGATATCGGGTGATAAGCTTTATTTGTTTGATTCCGGCGGGATGGTAATACTGCGCTTTATGGCTAAATAGTAGCGGTTGCTTGTAATTTTACAGCCTGCGGTTTTGGATTAAAGATCCCGCCGCAGGCTTTAACGTAAATGGATAATACTATACTGAAGGAAGAAAAACCCTGCGCGTTCGAAGATCTTGCAAAGCTCGAGGTTATGATGTGCAAAGCAAAAAGAGAGCTTCGGTTTGCCGGAATTTTTATTCTGATACTATCAATAATTCTTCCGCTTCTACCGCCAAAATACAGCGGCACAAATGGAATGCTTGATATAATGAGCTACAGCTCGGCGGTTTCGGGAATCGTTGTTGTAATGGCAATTGTTTTCCTCTGGTCGGTTTATTTTATGCTGTATGGATTATATAAAGACCTGAAGTTTAAAACAAAACTCAGAGTAAGTACTTATGTTACATCCACGGGCAAAACGAAATACAGGGGGAAAGAGTATTATTCCTTTTCTGCGGCTGGACTTCCGTATAGTTTAAGCAGAATACCAATGAATGAAAATGAATCCCGGGTACTTAAAACCGGGGAGAGAGTTACGGTTGAGTATTCAAAATTCGGTAAAAAGTATTTAGGGCGGATAGAAACATAGCCGCGTTCAAGCCTGTTAACATCTACGTAAGCTCTCACCCGGTCGTGACAACCATGTCAAAATACCGGGTAATTTAGCGAAAGCACAAATTGAAAATACTGCTGACCGGCGCAACGGGTTATATCGGTAAAAGGCTCCTGCCCCTGCTTCTTGAAGAGGGCCATGAAGTTATTTGCTGTATAAGGGATAAGAACAGGTTCAACATTGAGAAGTATTCCTCTGAACGCTTAACATTTATAGAGGTAAACTTCCTTGATGCGGCGGAAGATATCACTCTGCCCACGGGCATTGATGCAGCTTATTACCTGATCCACTCCATGTCATCAGGTGAAAAATCTTTTGAAGAGCTTGAGAAAAGATCAGCCGAGGCATTTCGTGAAGCCGCGGGCAGGGCAAAGATCCGGCAGGTTATATACTTAAGCGGCATAGTTAACGAAGAAACTCTTTCAAAACATTTGATCTCCAGGAAAAATGTTGAAGCAATACTTGCTGAAGGCTCATATGCGTTAACAACCTTAAGGGCGGGAATTATTGTAGGTTCAGGAAGCGCATCGTTTGAAATAATACGCGACTTGGTAGAGAAACTGCCGGTTATGATAACCCCCCGCTGGTTAAACACCCGCACTCAGCCCATTGCCATAAGAAATGTAGTTGAATTTTTGAGCGGCGTTTTGCTACGCAGCGAAACTTTCGGACAGAGTTTCGATATCGGCGGTCCAGAAATACTCACATATAAAGAAATGCTTCTGCGTTTTGCTAAGATACGCGGGCTGAAACGTTTCATAATGGTCGTTCCGGTTATGACGCCGAGGATATCTTCATATTGGCTGTATTTTGTTACGGCGGTATCATACTCACTGGCGGTTAATCTGGTAAACAGCATGAAGGTGGAAATCGTTTGCCGGCCGAACAAGCTGAAGGATCTGTTGGGGATAAAGCTCATAAGCTATGATGACTCCATACGGCTCGCATTTGATAAGATAGAACAGAACCAGGTGATATCAAGCTGGAGCGACGCCTTAACAAGCACTGTGCTTAACAGCGGAATTGTAAAACATATGGAAGTTCCGCAAAATGGTTGCTTCAAAGATGTGAGGAAGGTACGGGTTTCCTCGGTTAGTAAAACTACAGAAAAGATCTGGGCTATAGGTGGAAATACGGGTTGGTATTACGCAAACCGGCTATGGTCTTTACGTGGATTTATCGACAAAGTTTTCGGAGGCGTTGGCCTGAGGAGGGGACGAAAAGATCCAAAAAATATTTACGCAGGAGAAACACTTGATTTCTGGCGGGTACTGCTTGCTGATAAAAAGAATTCCCGGCTTCTGTTATATGCAGAAATGAAGCTTCCGGGGGAGGCATGGCTTGAATTCAAAATTACGGATGGTAATCTGCTGGAGCAAACTGCTACATTCAGACCGCTTGGATTGTTTGGCCGGCTGTATTGGTACTCGGTTTTCCCTTTCCATGGGATCATCTTCAGGGGAATGTTAAAAAAGCTGGCTGAATAGATCACTTTTCAAATTTGCCGCAACTTGGGCAAAGTTTACAAACTACACATTCATCACACATCGGTTTCTTAGCTTTGCAGATCGATCTGCCGTGCTGGCCTATCACGTGTGAATATTTTACCTGCTTACTATCCGGAATAATTTTCTTCAGATCCATTTCAATCTTTTCAGGCTTATCGCTATCTGTCAATCCCAACCTTTGTGATACGCGGTTCAGGTGAGTATCTGCCATTATAGCGGGCTCGCCAAAACAATTGCCCAATACAACATTCGCAGTTTTCCTGCCAACACCCGCAAGCTTAACAAGCTCATCCATTGTGTTTGGCACGCGGCCGTTGTGTTCATCAACCAATGACCTGCAGCATGCAAGTACACTTTTGGATTTATTGCGGTAAAAATTTATTGAGCGCAGCTTATCTTCAAGCTCCGGCTGTGTTAGCTTAAGGAAATCTCCAGGTGTTTTGTATTCTTTATACAAAGGCACCATAACCATGTTAACTCTTTCATCCGTACACTGCGCAGCAAGCAGGGTTGATATCAAAAGCTGGAACGGATCTTCGTAATCCAGGTGGCATCCTGCATCAGGGTATTCATTTTCGAGCAATTTCAGTATTTTCAGAGCTCGTGCCGTTTTATGAGCTATGGTTTCCATCATTTACTTATTCTGTTTAATGTCATTTGTTCTTTTTAATGCCGGCTATCACTTATGATGCAAGATGGAGAATGGAGAATGTTTATTCAAGACTCTTTATAATACGGGCGCTTGTTTCACAAAACAACAAATTACTTGACAAAGTCAATTAATTTATTTAATTTGACTCCTGTAAATTGAATTTTTAATCAATAGAAAATGGATATACAAAAAACCGTACACCGAGTTAGGGCATTTAACCGGTTTTACACCGGCGTTATCGGTGTATTAAACGGGCAGTTCCTGAACAGCAGCTATACTCTCCCTGAGGCGAGAATACTGTTCGAGATCAAACACACGCCATCCTGCACTTCGAAAAAGATCATAGAAAATATGAATATTGACGGCGGTTACCTGAGCCGTATCCTGAAGAAATTTTACCAGAAGAAGCTCATTACAAAAACTCACGGCAAAGCTGATGCGAGGGTCATACAAGTTGAACTGACGGCAAAAGGCAGGGAGCTCTATGAAGTTCTTACAGATGCCCAAAACAGACTGGTGCTGGGGCTGGTAAACAAACTCACCGCGGCAAAACGCGCAAAGCTTATAAAATGCATGAGCGATATTGAGAAAATTCTGAACAAAGGCGAATAACATGAAATTAAAAATTTCCGGACTTTCCAGAACATATCAAAACGGGATAAAGGCGCTTGATGACCTGAGTCTTGAAATCGGCGAAGGAATGTTCGGGCTGCTTGGTCCGAATGGCGCCGGTAAATCAACCCTCATGCGAACGATCGCTTCGATCCAGCTGCCCGATAAGGGTACAATAATGCTTGATGACATTGATGTGATCGGCGATCCCATAAGCTTGCGAAAAGTGCTTGGTTACCTTCCGCAGGAGTTTGGCGTATATCCAAAAATATCAGCAGCATATCTGCTGGAATATTTTGCGGCACTGAAAGGGATTTCGCCGGCAAGCGAGCGCACGAAAGCGGTAAAATACGCACTTGAAGCTGTAAACCTGTTTGAAGAACGTAACCAATATGTTGCCGGTTTTTCGGGCGGCATGAAGCGAAGATTTGGTATTGCACAGCTTCTGCTTGCCCGCCCAAAACTGATAATTGTAGATGAACCTACCGCCGGACTTGATCCTTCGGAAAGAAACCGCTTTCTGAATGTACTGCGGGAAATTGCAAGCACCAATATTATTATATTTTCTACTCACATAGTTGATGATATTAAAGATCTGTGCAACGATATGGCGATAATTAACCGGGGCAGAATACTTAAGCAAACCACTCCGGCAAAGGCAGCTGAAGAAATGAAAGGAAAGGTTTGGCAAAGAAGAATGGAGCGCTCTATGCTTGAATCGGCCGAAAGCCTGTACTTCATTCTCTCTTCAAAATATGAAAGTGACAGCCATATAAATGTCAGAGTTTATTCTGAATCCATTCCCGGCGATGGGTTTGCTCCGGCTGAGCCCATTCTTGAAGACATGTATTTTTACTCGCTGGGAAAAGACTCAAAACCTAAGGGGTCGATCTGAAAATGATATCCGTAATTCTGAAATTCGAGCTTAAGCAGTGGCTAAGGAACCCGCTGGTTTACATCTACACTGCGGTTTTTTTCCTGATGACTGTTGGCTCGATGGCGGGTGCGGCGGGTATTATGGGTGAAGGTTCATCATCACAGAACACGGCAAATTCACCGTTGAGCCTGTTCAGCTTTTTTCTGTTCTTTTTCAAGCTGCTGTTGTTCCTTCTGCCCGCCATTTGCGGAGCTTCAATATATAAGGATTTCAGCTCGGGTATTCATTCAATTCTATATTCTTACCCCTTCGGGAAGTTTGATTATTTAACCGGAAAATTCGCAAGTTCATTCCTGATAGTAATTGTGATCTCCTTTGCGGTTGGTGCAGGGCTTGCTGTTGGTGCAATGCTCCCGGGAACTGACCCATCACTTCTGGTTCCATTTGATATTTTTGTTTATATGCAGATATACACAGTTTATGTTTTGCCAAATCTGCTGTTGTTCGGATCAGCAGTATTTGCAATTGTTCTTTTTTCAAGGAATATATATGCCGGATTTATAGGTGTTGTATTGCTGCTGCTTTTGAGGGAAACAGCCTTGAACATATCGGGTCCGGGTTTTGGGATCCTATTTGATCCGCTAGGAACTGCAGCCGCTGAAGTATTAAGCGTTAATCTTTCCCAGGCAGAGCGAAGCGCATTGCCAGTTCCCTTTGACCGGATGGTTTTGTATAACAGGCTGATCTGGTTTGGAGTAACTATTTTCATTCTGGCAGTAACTTATTTCAAGTTCAGGTTTGCCGAAACGGCTTCCTTCTTTTTAAAATCCGGCAAAGCTAAAACTGAAGCCACTGTGAAAATACCCGGCAGGCTGCACAGAATAAATATTCCATTACCTGTTACGGATTTTTCTTTCACGGGCGGCATAAAAACCGCATGGCTGATTTCGAAATTTGATTTCCGTTATATACTCAGGAGCGGTTCGTTTATCAGCATTTTGGCCGCCGGTGGAGTTTTCACCGCTGTAATTCTGCTGCAGGTGAATCCTGTTGCCGATACAAAAATTCTTCCCGTTACCTGGGCTATGCTTGGTTACCCTGTCATGTTTATTTCATTCCTTATTTTATTTCTCACCTTCCTGTATTCCGGTGTACTAATGAACAGGGCAGATTCATACCGTATGAATGAGCTTGTGATCTCTTCACCCGTTAAGGATTCCGTCCTGCTGCTATCGCGTATACTTGCCCTTGTTAAAATGCAATCGGTTCTGCTGATCATGATAATGGCTGTTGGAGTAAGCGTGCAGATCTATAGTGGATATTATAGTATAGACCCGCTCCAGTATCTTTTCGCGCTGTTTGGAATTCACCTTATTGTATTTGTGATTTGGTCATTTATATCTTTGTTCGTTCAGTCTGTATTCAGGAATTCTTACCTAGGGCTATTTGTGCTAATACTGTTCGCGCTGGGCATAACATATCTTCCTTCGGCGGGAATAGAACAGGCTGTTTTCAGGTTCAACCAGGACCCCGAGCCGTATTTTTTTCTGAAGTATTCGGATCTGACGGGTTACGCCGACTTTCTGTTTCAATACTTCATTTATAAACTTTACTGGCTGCTTTTCGGTTTAGTTTTGTTTAGCTTCACTCTGTTAGTGTTTCCAAGAGAGCTGATTAAATCTCAGGCTGAAAGATTTAAGTTAGCTGTATCGCGTTTTCGCGGCAAAACTGCAATTGCATCGATTGTTCTGGCTGTAAGTTTTTTGTTTGCGGGTTACATGATAAGTTATGTAGATAGTCTTGGCAGTAATTCACTTAGCTCTGAAAGAGAAGCTGAGCTGTACAATGACTTTTTGACAAAATATTCACGCTTCGGCAATACACCACAGCCGCGAATAACTTCTGTTCGTTTGAAGATTGATATCTATCCCGAAGAGCGATCATTTTTTACGGAAGGAGAGTACATGGTTGTTAACAAAACGAATACTATCATTGATACACTTCTTATCAGAACCGGATTTGACGAAGTGACAACACTATCCATTGACGGTAACTCCGCGGATATAAAATATGACAGCATTTATAAATTCGGTATTTGCGTTTTGAAGACTCCACTTGCTCCGGGAGACAGCATGAAGTTTTCCTTCACCATCCGCAATTCTCCCGGTTCGTTATTTCAATCCGGTTCAGGAATTCTTCCGGGCGGCACATACTTAAAAAGTGATATACTGCCCAGGCTTGGTTTCTACTGCGGCACAAACAGCACACCAGTTGCCGCGGGAAGCAATATTCAAAACCATTACCAGGGCAACGATGCTGACCATGTAGATCTTGATATTATTGCCGGGACATCACCCGAACAAACAGTTATCCTGCCCGGCAAGTTGGTAAACGAAACATCAGAGAGCGGGCGGCGGTATTTTCATTACAAGACTGAAAGCAGTATAAAATTTGTTTTCGGAATCGTTTCAGGCATTTACGAAAAATATGAAGAGGTTTCAAATGGTACAAAACTTTCAATTTACTATCATAAGGAACACGATAAAAACACTACCGGAATTACTGATGCGCTTAAGCGGGCGATGGAATATAACTCACTTTACTTCAGCCCTTATCCATATGGGGAAATAATTGTTGCGGAGTTTCCGCGCTCCGCGGGAAGTTATGCTACAACTTCGGGGAATGTAATACAGATGTCTGAGATACGTTTCATCGGTGACCCGGGCGAACAAAAGGACGGGCTGATCGATCTTGCGTTCTATACAGCGGCGCATGAGCTTTCACATCAATGGTGGGGTAACCAGGTTATGCCCGCTGATGCACCGGGAGCTGTAATGCTGACAGAAAGTATTTGTGAATATGTTACCGCCAAAGTTTATGAAAAAAAGTTCGGCAAACAGCAGGCTTTGAAGTTCCTGAAGATACAAATGAACCGCTACCTAAGCGGCAGAGCTAACGATACAGGCACAGAACCGCCGCTGATGAATGTTGAACCGGAGCAGTCATATATATCATACGGCAAGGGAGCCGTTGTGTTTTATTCCATTGCAGAGTTTATTGGAGAAGAAAACCTGAATTGTGTATTGGGCAATTTTCTAAGAGAATCAGTTTCGCAAAAGAACAGATACCCGGCAACCGTTGATCTGGTTAGATTCATTGATCAGGCAACTCCGGATTCTCTGAAATACCTGATAACGGATATGTTTCAAACTGTTACTTTTTACGAAAACAAGATCGGGGTAATAAAGAAAACCCCGCTTCCGGGCGGAAAGTATAAAGTTGATGTTGATCTCACAATTAGCAAATACAGAATAAACGATAAGAGAGAAAAAACATTCAGTGATGATTCCGGGAAAAGCATATCATTTGATCCCGGTAACGGCGGGAGCGCTATAAATTCTCTTCCACTTAATGATTACTTTGAAATTGCTATATTGGATTCACGAAAAAACACTCTCTATCGCGGCAAAATCAAGGTAAGTTCTATTTATAACAACATATCAATAATTGTTGCATCTAATCCGGAATCTGTTTTGATCGATCCGGATGAACTTATGATAGAAGTTAACAAATCTAATAATAAAGTTATCTTCTAATTAGACATCATTGGGCGCCAAATTGCAACTTATTATATATCAGTAATTTATAACATATTGATACATCAATTTTTTCATTGATATATCATTATCTGTTAATTATCTTGCAAATATGAATACCGATAATCTATTGTTTTTTCATCAGCTTGATATATGTATAAAATCATACCATAAATTGCAGCAAAAAATGCTGGATAAGAGCGGAATTGATATAACACCGGATCAATGGCTGGTTTTAGATCTGATTATACGCTCTAAAGGCTATACTCAGCGGGAAATTGCACAAAAACTCGGTAAAGATACCGCAGCGGTTAACCGGATGCTTGCACTGCTCGAAAAGAAGGGCTATATTTCACGAATTACAGCCGAGGGTAAAACCGCTAAACCCGTGGCTACTGAATCGGGAACAATTGTTTTCAATGCCGCGACTGTCATCATATACTCAGCCAGCGAAGCGGCTATGAAGGGGATAAAGCCAAAGCGTACCGCAAAGCTGGAGAAAACTCTACGCGATATAACCAAAAACCTGAAACACTAAAACAAAATCTGAAAATTAGACCAAACATGAAAACAACTTTTTACATACTCGCCGCAATGGTACTTTTTTTGGCGGGAACACTTCACACCTTCACACAGCAGCAGGATCTTAACCGCATGGAAAAATCAAAAGAAGGACTGTACTTTATGTATTATGATTCTTCGAATTCAAAGAGCACAATAGTTGAGTTCAATGATTTCGTTGTGCTGATAGAGGTGCCCGTAAAAGATGAAGGCGGCGGCGCGACCAACATGAAAGATCACATCGATGGCGGACTTAAAGCGATACGCACTATAGAAAAACAATTCCCGGGGAAGCCGATAAAGTATGTGATACACAGCCACTGGCATCCGCACAGCATTTCATCTGTCGCGCCCTTCCTGGAAAACGGCTCAAAGCTTATTACCACCATGGAAAACTACAGCATCATAAAAAAATTCATGGATGAAAGTGTTAAGGAAAAATACAAATCAAATGTTATCTTCGCCGAGCAAGACACACGCAGCGCAGGCGACTCACTGGTTATCGATGAACCCGGCAACAGGATAGTAATTCATTACCTTAAGAAAAGCGACTACCCCAACCTTCCAACTATTGACTATCTATACTGCTACCTGCCCAACTACAACATGCTGCACTGCGCATGTATGTATAATAAGTGGACGGGTGAGCCGGTTGAAGGCAAAGAGATGCTGACCGGAAGGGAAGAAGACCTGCACAGGTTTCTCTCAGAAAAAAATATCAAACCCGAACATTTGATTCGCCTGAACAACGAAAAGAATCTACCGGGCAATTTGCAGCCTTATTCAGGACTCGAAGACGTGGTCAACAACGGCATACGCGCTTCGGATATCCTGAACCGGTACCTGCTATTGAATGAACAGGAGCTAAAAGACAGGTTTGATGCAATAACCGATGAGATTATTAATAACAACATACCCGTTTCACTAATGAATACAGCGGCTTACCAGATGATTCGCTTAAACGATCTTGCGCGTGCGCTGGTATTCGCCAAGCTGCAGGCTATGATAAATCCTTCAGACCCAAACAGCTGGGATACTCTTGGTGAGGTCTATTATTTTATGGGCAAGCTTGAATCCGCCCGCAAGTGCAGCAAGGAAGCAAAGGAGATCGATCCAAATTTCAACCAGGGCGGCGAAAAGGTTTGGGAAGAAGATCTGAAAGAGTATCAGAAAATTTGGGAATCAGCGAAGTAATGACAACCGAGATCATATTAATAGGTCCGGGCAGCTCGGGTAAGAGCACACTGGGGTGGCTGCTTTCAGAGGCACTTGGATTGCCGCAGATACCGCTTGATTCCATTAAGTATGAACTGTTTAAAGAGATCGGCTACGACGAAGACTACGCAAAGGAGCTTTATAAAACCCAAGGATTCTATGAGCTGCATAAATACTGGCGGCCGTATGATGTGCACAGCGTGAAGCGCGTGCTTGAAAACAGGAATTGCGTTATTGATTTCGGCGCCGGCTGCACAGTTTATGATGATGCCGCGCAGTTTGATGAAGTAAGACATGCCCTGGGGCCGTTTGAAAATGTAATACTGCTACAGCCTTGCGAGGATAAAAAAAGATCGCTTGAGATATTGCATGAACGCGAAGGCTTTACTGATATTGACGGATTTGATTTCGCGAAGTATTTTCTTGATTCAGAATGCAACTATTCCCTGGCAAAACAAACAATTTACACCGATGGCCGTATGCCGCACGAAACGTGCGCAGAGATAATTTCGCTGCTTGGGCTTGAAGGCCTGAGAGTTAGCGATGAGTTGAAGGGCGCGAAAGTCATGCTTCGGCGGGCAGATTATACATCATGGTTTGCAGCAAGAGAGCAGCGGCATCCGGCTGATTCAGCTTCATGGGATCCGAACATACCGCGAAGAACACCTGAAGAAGAGCATAGCTCATATATCAGGGATGTTGACGGTGGCAAAGTTCTCATCTACTCAATACATGCTCCGGGCGGAAAGCTGATAGGTTACATTAATGCTTTTGGTAGGATTCCCGAAGGAAAAAAGAAGCTGGAAATGTTTGAGCTGCAGTACCCTGGCGGTACATGCGAAACGGGTATACATATATTCGATAAAGCCGAGCGCGGAAAAGGTTACGCGGAAGATGCGTATAAAATATTCCTGAAGCATTTGCACTCCAGGTACAGGCTAGCCGATACAACTGCCTGTATCTACTCAGGTAATGCTCCATCGCTGGGGTTATTCACAAAGCTTGGATACAAACAAACAGGTACATATATAGATAACGGTTCAGAGTACATCAACATGAAATATGATTTTTGAAAGAACGAAGCTGATATGAGCGAAGAATTCGGTAAAAGCAGAGATATAAATACAACCCGCTTGAAGCTGCGTAAATTCACGGAAGCGGACCGTGCAGATTTTGTGCGGTTCTCAACTGATCCCGAAGTAAATCAATACATCGGCGGCAGGGTTGAAACCGAGGAGGCAGCAAACGCGCTGTTTGATAAGATACAACAGGTTTATAACGGTTTATTCGGAAATCGGCATTTTGAAATATGGGCTATCGAGTATGAGGGCAAAACCATTGGTTCTTTTGAGCTTAAGCAAACCGAAAACACGGAACCGGATGAGCTTGAAGTTGTGTATCTGATTGATAAAGCGTACTGGGGGCGGGGATTCATTCCGGAAATACTGCGTTGCATAAATAAGTATGCGCATAGTATGGGGTTACGAGTCATAGCCACTTTGAATCCCGATAACAAACAAACTGTACGCGCGCTGGAAAAGGCGGGTCTTGACGCTTCAAAAAGCGGGTGGATTGGTGAAGAAGGTGACCGCTGTTTTAAGGTAACGCTTGCAGCACCGGGAGAGGGTATTACCATTCGCCGCGCGGTTGAAGATGACACTGCCGCAATAACAAAACTGTACAGTGACACGGTAAGAAATGTTAATGCCCGCGATTACACGCCGCAGCAAATCGATGTGTGGGCATCATCGGCGAAAAACATATCGCGGTGGCAGGCTGCGGTTAAAGAGCAGTACTTCATACTTGCGGAGATTAGCGGTAAGCTTGCCGGATTTTCATCCATCACACCCGATGGTTACCTTGACTTCATGTATGTGAGCAAAGATTTTCAGCGCTGCGGCGCTGCATCCGCTCTGCTTGCAGAAATTGAAAACAAAGCGCACGTACAGAACAATAGTCTGATATACGCGCATGTAAGCGCAACAGCACGCGGTTTTTTCGAAAAGAACGGCTACATTGTTAGAGAAGTTGTTGAGGATCGTTTCGGCGGCGTAGTGTTTATGAACAATGTGATGGAGAAAAGAATTTCATAAAAACCGCTGAAGCGGTTCGTTCAGATTTAATCGATGTGTTTTCCCACGGATAAATCCGTGGGCTGCGCTTGTAAATCCGGTCGCCTGACCGGATTAAAGACCTTACTCTGCTGACTGCGCTCGAATCAGGCGATTCGAGTTACAGGACGCCAGCCCCGACGGGGCGATATACATCAGCGATGGGTGCAGCCCATCGACCGCAAAAAACAAATAACACAAACCACGCAATGGCGTAATCCCTTCACATTAAGATTTTATTTACAGATAGATATGGGTAATTTTGTAAAGAAATGAATTCCTGAATGGCAGGGGGAGGGTTGAATAATGCTGCAGAAATATGACTTCCAAAACGGTGCGCTGATTGAATCCGATAGTGATAACAGCCGCGTGTGGATCTATGTGAATCCAGATGCCGAAGAAAATGAGCTGATAGCCGATACATACGGAATAGATAAACATACTGTTGAATCTGCACTTGACCCGGATGAGATATCCCGAATAGAGTTCGAAGATGAGAATATATTTATCATCTGGAAGCGGCCAAAAAATTACCTCAGCACCGATAACCTGCTTTTCGGCGTGTCATCGATCGGCCTGTTCCTCTTTAAAGAGCGGCTTGTGGTTGTATTACCTGAAGATATCACACTTTTTGATAGCAGGCACAAGAGCGGATTTACTTCGCTGATGGATATCATTATCAAATTCCTGTATAACTCTATCCGCCATTACCTCGATCACATCAAAGCCATGAAGCTCATTTCGCGCGAGATACAGATAAAGCTCAACGCCTCGATGGAAAACGAATACCTGATACAGATGTTCAATCTCAGCGAGAGCCTTATCTATTATATTAACGCGATCAGCTCAAACCTCACCGTACTCATAAAGCTGCGTTTACACTTTGAGAAGGCATCGCATGACGAAGAGAAGGCGGAGCTGATGGAGGATATTATTATTGAAAATAACCAGTGCCTTAAGCAGGCGGAAATATATTCTTCGGTGCTCTCCGGATTAATGGATGCACGCGGCAATATCATTAATAACAATATGAACGTGCTGATCAAGAACCTTACGATGATAAATATAATCTTCCTGCCGCTGAACCTGCTGGCAAGCATCGGTGGAATGAGCGAGTACTCGATGATGACCGATGGATGGGGCTGGCAAACTGCCTATGCCGCGTTCCTGCTGGCAATGGGTGTGCTGGGGTGGATAACGCTGTGGTTCATCAACCGCATTAATAAAATGAGCCAGGCGCCGAAAAGGATAAAAAAATCACTGCTGGCAAAGATAAAGAAAACCCTGAGCTCTTCGGGAGGTTCTTCGGGTGGATTAGGAACATGACTGATGTTACAGAACATAAATATGTGCTGACGCTGTTTTATTATCTTAACGAGGGAATGGAAACTGATTTCCTGAAGTACGAGGAAGCAGTGTTACCCCTGCTTGAAAAACATAATGGCAGATTACTGTACCGCATCCGGCCGCCGAAGGAGAGTTTTTTTTTATCTCCCGGGTGATGAGCAGCCATATGAAGTACATGTTGTAACCTTCGGTTCAAAACAGGAATTCCTGGAGTATAAAAATGATCCTGAAAGACAAAAATATATTGAACTTGGCAGCCGCGCTATAAAAAAGATTAAAATGATCGCGGCAACAGCCGATGAACTTTAAAATTTCACGAATATATACTATGCGCTATACAAACAGAACCGTTTTAAGTTATTCGATCTATATAGTACTCTTGGTAATCATGATATCGGTTACAGAACATCAGATAGCCGGAGATAAGTCAACCTACCTTGCCTATGCATTGATGGTTAAGGGATTCGATACGACCGGCTCCGCAATTACGCAGGCAGGCGATGGCGAGGTAACTATCAAAAATGCGGCGGGCAATATTATCCGCTTCCGCGTAGATCAAAAAGATGAGCTGAGAGCTTACCATTGCGGCATAGTTTTTATAGTGTATGAATTTTCAAACGGCTGGATAAAAAATTACAAAACTTACGATGTGAATGGCGGGCTCAAAGGTGATGATGAATTTCAAGACCTGGCATTTGTGGAGTACGATATCCGCAATATGAACCTGCTGCAAAAAAAGTTTGAGGTTTTGAATGAAGCTGACGGCAACATTAAGATGGATGATAAGGCTGATGAGATCGTTTACATGAAGGCTTATGATTCGAAGAATAAAATTATTATGGAAAACTATATTTCGAGTAAGGAATACTGGAACGCGAATAATGTTATGTACAGGCCGTAAAACTTACCGCAGGCTGACTAAATAAACTCAACTATAATCAAAATCCGGTCGCCGAATTTCATCTTCTCAATGTTCTTAACATAATCAAGCTTACGGGTTTTATGTATTTCACCTGAGATATCGCCGCCCTTTACTGTCACCAACTTACCGCCTTGTTTTAACAGTGGTTTAGCGTATAAACAAAGATCCTGCAGCACAGTTACCGAGCGGGCAGTAACGTAATCATATTTGCCGGCGTGGTTTGGGTCCTTAGCCAGCTCCTCGGCCCGTGAACAAATTGCCGTGCAGTTTGTCAGCTCAAGCCGCTTAATTACATCCTTCACAACACCAATTTTCTTTTGTATCGAATCTACCAGCACGAGCTTCGTTTCGGGGTAATTTATTGCGATGACTATACCGGGGAATCCGCCGCCGGTACCGAGATCAAGCAAACGATCGCCCGGCTTGAAGCTGATCCCTTTGAAGAACAGCTTGCTGTCTTCTATCAGATCCAGCACGTTCAGCTTCTTTCGTGAAACGAGATTGATCTTCGCGTTCCACTCCATGAGCACATCGTTGAACTGCTGTTCTTTTACAAGTGTCTGCCAGTTTTCTGTTTGCATAAAACAAAAATGGTGAAAACGTGTGATTAAAAAAATGTGAAATGGAGTAGGGTTGTCATACCCTATGCTGAAGCAGACTTGTCATACCTGCGAAAGCAGGTATGGCCCCGCAAGCGGGATTTCATTCCTGACTTTCGTTTTCCGAAAGTTCAGATTCAAAAATCAAAAATGTATGTTCCAACATGACCACGTAGTGGTCACACATTTATAGAAAATGACACCCAAAAACAAAACGACCCCGGCGGGGTCGAACGTGAAGATTCTGTATAAAAAGCGAGGCGAACTGAGGATTGATAAACTATCTAATACAGCTCGTGTGTGACCCCTACGGGGTCATTGAGATAGGTGGAACTGTAAGGCTATAAATGTGTGACCGCTCTGCGGTCAGAAGACCGGCTTGCCTCACCCGCATTCGCGGGTATGGTCGTTCGCGGGTATGGTGATTTGCGGATTCTATCCCCTCACATAAATCGTTAATATAGATACATCCGATGGCGATACGCCGGCGATGCGTGATGCCTGGCCAATAGAGCGCGGGCGGACCTTATTAAGCTTCTCCCTGCCTTCGGTTGAAAGTGATTTGATCTTATTAAAATCAAAGCTATCGGGCAGCTCTATAGATTCATATTTATCAAATTCCTCTGCCTGCTCAGCCTGGCGGATGATATAACCCTCGTACCGCATTTCTATTTCTATCTGCTCTGCTAGTACGCGGCTTGAGGCTATGCTCTGCATCAGCGGGTTATCTTTGAACATATCCAGCTTCAGGAAATCGCCAAGCCTCGTTTCGTTGCGTTTCACTATCTGTGATAGGCGGTCTGATTGTTTCAGTGGTGATGAATCGATCGACTCAAGGTAGCCGTTCACTTTTTCAGGCGCTGCAAAATTTGTTTTGAAGTACTCTATACCCTCGCTAATAATACGCGCTTTTTCTGTAGTTGCTGTATATACATCATCGGGTATCAGTCCGAACCGGTGGCCGTATTTCATCAGCCTTCTATCGGCGTTATCCTGCCTAAGTATCAGCCTGTACTCTGCGCAAGATGTAAATATGCGGTATGGTTCATCGGGAATTTTATTGATGAGGTCGTCTATCAATACTCCGATATATGCTTCGCTGCGCTTCAGGATAAAGGGCGGCTCCCCTTTTATTTTTAATGCGGCGTTGATGCCGGCGATGAGTCCCTGTGCCGCAGCCTCTTCGTAACCCGAGGTTCCGTTTATCTGTCCCGCTACATACAGTCCCTCGATCAGCTTGGTTTCCAGTGTCAGATTAGTTTGGTGTGTTGGCAGGAAATCATACTCAACCGCATAACCTGGGCGAAGCATGATAGTATTTTCAAGTCCCGGAATTGTTTTCAATGCCCGCTGCTGAATTTCCGCCGGCAAGCTTGATGAAAACCCGTTCATGTAAACTATGTTCGATTCCGTTCCTTCGGGTTCGAGGAATATCTGGTGCCGGATTTTATCGGCGAAGCGGAAAATTTTATCTTCTATTGAGGGACAGTATCTCGGCCCAACCCCGGTTATTCGGCCAGAGAACATTGGCGAGTCATCGAATCCGGTACGCAGAATATTATGCGTCTCTTCATTCGTATAAGTAAGGTAACAAGAAATTTGTTTTAGCTTTGGAAAATTCCCGTTTGTAAAAACGGAAAACGGTACGGGTTCTTCATCACCCGGCTGTTCAGCACAGACTGAAAAATCAATGGTATCAAGCTGCAGCCTTGGAGGCGTACCGGTTTTGAGTCGTGCTGTTTTAAATCCTTGATTTAACAGATAATTAGAGAGTCCTTTGGCTGATTGTTCACCAAACCTGCCGCCTTCTGCTTTCGTGTGGCCGATATGCATTATAGCGTTCAGGAATGTGCCGCTTGTTATGATGACGGCCTTGCAGCTGATATCGTATCCAAGAGAAGTTTTGAGTCCCGATAACTTACCGCTGCTATCGCGTACAAGCTCTTCGACTGTATCCTGAATCAGTGTGATGTTTGGACAACTCACAATGTACTCTTTAGCAACTACTGAATACAGATCACGGTCATTTTGGCAGCGGGGCGACCATATTGCAGGTCCCTTTGATTTATTCAGCATCCGGAATTGTATTCCCGAATCATCCGCGATCCTGCCCATCACTCCCCCAAGAGCGTCGATCTCCTTAACCAGGTGGCCTTTAGCCGTTCCGCCTATTGCGGGATTACACGACATCCTGCCAATCGCATCCAGATCCATGGTGACCATTCCAACCGAGCATCCCATACGCGCGGAAGTCCATGCCGCTTCAATTCCGGCATGTCCGGCGCCAACAACTATGATATCGTAATATTTACTTGTTCCGCTCATTTTTGGATTTTACATCATTATAGACAACTCGAATGCAATTGGCTCCTTGATCATTAATTGAAGCTGCATCCTTTGTTTCACGTGAAACAAAGAATCTAACCGCAGGGTTCAATTCCCCAATCAGTATGCCCCCTGCCCTTGTAGCACCTCCAGCTTCTTTCGACCGTTACGACTTTCCATTTTGTTCCGTCAAACTTGCATATCATAACAAGTCTTTCGGCTTCGCGGGAATCATCGGCTAACTTACTGTTGATCAAAGTAACCCTGAATCTGCCTGGCGTTAATGGCTCCTCAACAATCGATAGATTTCTTGTTGGCTCTTCAGGAGACCTATTGTAATAGAGATCCATTAACTCCTTGGCTGTTTTTATATCCCTGTTGTACTCAATTTTTTTGTTAAATAAAGATACGTCTTCTGGGATTGATTCGTCATCGCAGCCAGCGAAATATACTAAAAATGGCGCAAAAAGGAAGAGAATAAGCAGCCTAAACATTGTTTCACGTGAAACAATCGGCAAAAATCTGATAAATTTCAATGTTTTCATATCTAAGTGCTCACTTACCAATACAAAACTTTGTGAAGATGTTATTTAAGATATCAACATTCGCGGTTTTTCCTATGATCTCAGAGAGGGAGTCCATTGCCGCTCTAATCTCGAACGAAATCAGTTCGTTACCCCCTCCGGAAAGTATCTGCTCACGGGCATTCACAAGATATTCACAAGATTTCAACAAACAATCCCTGTGCCTTTGGTTGGTAATAATGATCTCGCTTTGGCTGTTTTTGGAGATAAGTCCGCGTGCTTTACCTATAATGATCTGTTCGAGTTCCTGCATCCCCTCGCCTGTCTTTGCCGATACGGGTTGCGCACTTTCCCGCTGTAATGCGCCGGCCAAATCAGATTTATTCCCCACGCTTATAAGCTTCTCCGCCGGCAGATCTTGGATATCATTGTTTGATATCTCCGAAGTAAGATCTATAACATGTAATATGATATCAGCCTCTTCGATCTTAAGCATCGAGCGTCTTACCCCCTCTTTTTCGACGATATCAGTGGTTTTACGCAAACCGGCCGTATCAACAATGTTGAATCTAATGCCCCCCATGAAGAGCGGCTCCTGCAGGTAATCTCTGGTTGTGCCGGGGATATCGCTTACGATGGCGCGATTATCGCTCAAAAGGTAGTTAAAGATGCTTGATTTGCCCACATTTGGCTTACCTATGATTGCCAAATTGACGCCCTCTTTGATTATTTTGCCGCTTTCGTAGCTGCGGGTTAGTGATTCAAACTTGGCAATTAGCGAATTAACCCTTTCAAGCAGAACATCCTTTTCAACCAGATCAATTCCCTCTTCAGAGAAATCCAGCTCAAGCTCAAGCAAAGAGCAGTAATTGATCAGGTCATCTTTCAGCTCTTTTATCTTGCCCGAAAATTTTCCGGTCAACTGCGCCAATGCGAGCTTGTTTGCTTCTGCAGTCTTGGCGCTGATCAGATCAGCAACAGCTTCCGCCTGGGCAAGATCCATTTTACCGTTCAGGTATGCGCGCTTTGAAAACTCACCAGGCTCTGCATGGAAAGCCCCAAGCTTTACCAGCAGCTCATCAACCCTGCGGTATATGTAGCTGCCGCCATGAGTTGAGATTTCCGCCACATCTTCGCCCGTGTATGAATTCGGACCTCTGAAAACAGTCAGCACTGCCTCATCAATGATCTCGTCGCCACCATACAAATATCCATGGTGCACGGTGTGAGATTTGAAATCTGCGGCACCAACCGATCTAAGAGCATAAGTTCGGGAAAAACAATTAGATACAAGTTCAATTGTGCCTAGACCGCTTAGCCTAACAACCGTTATGCCGGACTCCCCCACCTGTGAAGCGGGTGCGAATATTATTCTGTTATCATAGCTCATTATTATTGCTGTAAGATAGCTATTAATGCTAAGCGAAAAAATGAAGAAGGGAAAACACAATTTCAAATGTCAAAAACCAAATGTCAAACCTTTAAAAAGCGAAGGTCGGGATTCCAAATGTCAGAATTTGCAATGGCTCACTTAAGCATAAAGGGATACTTTTATCATAAGACTCAGTTAGGAGTCTAACATTTATAGCGAAATGATCAAAGCATATTTTCTCGACTCCATCGGAGTCGCACGTAAAATATACGTGTGTGACCCCGCTGGGGTCAATATCATTAATAGTGCATATTTCGGCTATAAACGTGTGACCGCTACGCGGTCAGAGAAAAGCATTAATATTTTCGGTTTATGGGGTTGAAGAAAACGGTATATTACGGAAAACCTTTAGGAAATAACTCTGTTCAATTGTCCATAAAAATAATATTAACCGGTGCGACGGGAATGGTTGGCGAAGGAGTACTGATGGAATGCCTGGCTGATCCACGCGTGGAAAAGATACTCGTTGCGGGAAGAAGAGCATCGGGCTATACTCACCCAAAGCTGGATGAGCTGATCGTGCCTGATCTCGGCAGCATCTCCCCCGACCAGAAGCTCGCCGGATACGATGCCTGTTTCTTCTGCGCAGGGGTTTCATCCGTTGGTAAGAAGGAAGAGGAATATTCCGCGCTGACTTATGATATGACCATAAATTTTGCGTCAGCGTTCAAGGTGGCTAATCCCGATAAGGCGCTTGCGTTTTGTTATGTTTCTGGATACGGAACGGATAGCACTGCTGCGGGAAAATCAATTTGGGCGCGGGTTAAGGGCCGTACGGAAAACAAGCTGATAGAAATGTTCGGCACGGGAGCGTATATGTTCCGCCCGGGCTACATGCGTCCAACACCGGGACAAAAACATGTGCTGAAGTTCTACTTTGGCTGGCGGGTATTTTATCCGGTGATGAAATTACTGCTGCCGAAATTCACATGCACGCTGAAAGAGCTTGGCCAGGCTATGATTAACTGTGCGGTTAAACATCCAAAAATAAATGTGCTGGAAGTAAAGGATATAGTTGAGATTAGCAATGAGCAATGAGCAATGTGTAATTAACAAAGGACAATTAACAATGAACAATTATCAACGTACAAATAGTAATGCACAATTAGCAATAAATAGTAAACAATGAAGATTAAGCCGTGATATGAACGGCAAATCAAATATATCAAAAATGAAAAAGTTAAATGTACTTCCCGTTGTGTTTGTAATGTTGGCAGCAATGCTAACACTATCAGCGTGCGGCAAAAAGCAGGATCCGGTTTTGAATAAATCCGGAGATACTACAAAACAATCCGGAGATACCACTAAACAAAAGAGCGATCTAAAGCCAAACCAAACTTTCCTGCCTGTGGGATACATGTACTGGATGGCCCCTGCAATACTTGATACGCACTGGACCGCCGCGGTGACCGGTACGGTTGAGATAATCGATAAAAACAAGAAAGAAGCCGGCGATCCCGCAAAAGAGGAGGTTTTCGGACTTGTGAAAATTGACCGAACGCTCTACTCCGAGCCCGTTGGCGAAAGCAGTATGGAAAAGGAAAAATATATCCGCACCGATGCGCTGAAAGGGTTCAAACCGGGAGATAAAGTTATAATATATTTTACGAGTTATAAGGGCGAGTACGCTATCAAGCGCGGAAATATCCTGAAGATATCCGGCGAAGGCGATGAACTCGTAAAAATGACAGAACGCTTTTTGCAGAACTCACAAAATACGGAGTTTATTCTAAATGACCCTGCGGAGTACAGGCTGTGGGGCAAATATGACGTAGGTACCGCAAGCCGCCTGATGCAGCAGCGCGAAGAAAAAGAGAAGGCCAAATGAATAACGGACAGTTTAAAGAGTTAGGCCGGCTAACCCCCTCAATTAGCGATTGTACCATGCCTCGTGCTGTAAAATGTTAGTTTATTATTAACGTAGAGCCTGTATTTGCCCAATTCTCATTGACAAACGCGGTTTTTTTAATTATTATGCAATGCGAGACTGAGTTTTTTTATGTTAACAAGTTGTGAATAGGTGTTCATATCCTGTTAAAATCTGTTCAAATCCTCAACCACCGCACGTTCTTCATACAATTAGTTATTAACATTTTAATGTTAACAACACCCCAGAGATACAGTTAAACTAATAATAAACAAGGTTTTAATTTTTTAAACGCATTGTTAATTACTTTTTGAAATTTGATTTATTTATATAATTAAGAGCGATATTTTAATCTTAATATTAAACTAACAGGGTTTACTCATTTAAAATAGAAACTTAACAGAAATTGAACGGACACGATTTAAAACAGAACGACGAAAATTATCTAAGCAGCGAGACGAATTTTGAAAACACCTCAAACGCATCCACTCCACTTGCCAACAATATATCTGCAAACAACACCGAACCCATTGATGCATACGATGCATGGGCAAGGTTCATGGATATTGTAAAAGTAAACGTATCCGAGCTTAAGCTAAATACCTGGTTCAAGCCCATCAAACCGCGTGACCTTGCGGGCGTTGTGCTTACTATTACAGTACCAAGCCAGGATTATTATGAAATGATAATTTCCCGTTTCGGTGATATTGTTTCGCGTGCAATTAAGACCATACTCGGTGAAAATGGCAAGATAGTTTATGTTATTGATTCCCGTACAGCCTTTGTTCCCGAAAACGAACCCGCCGCTTCCCTGCCGGGCGCGATACAGGGCGCTGAAAGCGAAACGTTCAATCCGAATTTTTTCAGACCGGGCATTCAGCTTCAGTATGTTGAGGAATCAGTACCGGCAGGAGGAAGCCGTTTCCAGATGCGCGAGCCCGATGATAATCCCGCACAGAGATGTTATCTTAATCCGGAATATACATTTGATAATTTTGTTAAGGGCAAGAATAACGAATTCGCAACGGCTGCCGCAACATCGATCGCAAGCAGGCCGGGAGCGCAGTACAATCCTTTAATGCTTTATGGCGGTGTTGGCCTCGGCAAAACACACTTAATGCAGGCCATAGGCAACCAGATAAAGTTTGATAACCCCGGCATGAAGATCATGTATGTATCCGGTCCGGAGTTTACCACAAATTTTGTTCAGAGTATCCGCATGAACAAAGCGCATGAGTTTGAAAAGTTTTATAAAACGCTTGATATGCTGATAGTGGATGATATTCAGTTCCTCGAAGGCAAAGAGAGCACACAGGATTCATTCTTCCAGATTTTCAACTCGTTATACCAGGTGAAGAAGCAGATCGTGCTTTCGTGTGATAAGCCGCCTCACCAGCTAGAAGGACTTGAAGAAAGACTCATAACCCGCTTCCAGTGGGGATTGACGGTTGATATTCAGCCGCCGGATCTTGAAACAAGGATCGCGATCCTGAACAAGAAGAGCGAAAAGGAAGGCTTCCCTGTTCCGTACGATGTACTTGAGTTCATAGCTATAAATATCAAAGATAACATCCGCTCGCTTGAAGGCTGTTTAAAAAGCCTGATATTTGATGCCGAGTTAACACGCTCCCCTATCAATATTGATATGGCAAAACGCAGCGTGCTGAAGTTCGGCGGTATTAAGAACCGCAAGCAGAATATTGATATAAGCAGCATCATAGCCGCGGTATCAAAATATTTCAGCATCGATGAATCGCTGCTCAGGCTGAAATCAAAACAGCAGGAAATAGTTCACGCGCGCCACACGGCAATGTATTTAAGCAAGGAGTTAACCTCTTCCTCGCTGCAGACTATTGGCTCACATTTCGGCGGAAGGAACCATGCTACGGTAATTCACGCCTGCAAATGCATAGAAGAAGTTATTAACAAAGA